>JBDSAQ010000309.1:0-17119 GCA_039922095.1 Ginsengibacter sp.
CTTTATTAATAGAGCGAGCAATAACATCAAAAACTAAAGCCATCATGGTTGTGCATTTATACGGTAAAGTATGTGAGATGGAACCAGTTTTAGAAATTGCTAAAAAATATAATTTAAAAGTTATTGAAGATTGTGCACAGGCGCATGGCGCTGCAATTAATAATAAAAGAACGGGTTCATGGGGAGATGTAAATGCATTTAGCTTTTATCCCACAAAAAACTTAGGCGCATTAGGCGATGCCGGCGCTATAACTACTGATAATGATGAACTGGCTGCTAAAATAAAAGCGCTTCGTAATTATGGTTCGCAAACAAAATACTATAATAAATACATTGGTTTTAATTCCAGGCTCGATGAATTGCAGGCAGCTTTTTTAAGGATAAAGCTTAATAAACTCGATGATATCAATAATCATAAAAGATCATTAGCTTTTTTGTATCTGCAGAAAATTGAAAAACAATTTATTACTCCGGTGCTGCAGAAAGGCTATCATGATGTGTTTCATATTTTCAATATTCGTCACAATAATAGAAAGAATTTAAAAGATTATTTATTGGAGAATGGGGTACAAACAGAAATCCATTATCCGTTACCCCCACATAAGCAGGAAGGATTCAAGGGTTTGTTGGGTGATAAAATATTTCCACTGTCTGAGTTAATTCATGATACAACATTGAGTTTACCTGTTTCATATTTCCATACAATAAAAGATGTTGAAACTGTGGGAGATGTTCTCAACAAATTTTAAGTGGCGTATCCAAAAATATCAATTGTAACTCCAAGCTTCAACCAGGGCAAATACATTGAAAAAACTATCCAATCTGTATTAGATCAGGGTTATCCAAACCTTGAATATATAATTATAGATGGCGGCAGTACAGATAATACTATTGATGTTATAAAAAAATATGAAAGTCATATCGCTTATTGGATAAGTGAAAAGGATAAAGGACAAACAGATGCAATTAATAAAGGCTTTGCCAAATGCAGTGGCGAGATATTTAACTGGATAAACAGCGATGATTATTATGAGCCTGAAACATTTAAAAAATTAAGTACCTTTTTTACATCAAATCCTTCGATAAATATTGTTTGTGGCAGGGAGTGGGGATTTAATGATGCAAACTCTGCAGACAAAATTTTACATGCCGGTTCCGTTATTAAAAATAATGTTTACGAAACTATCAGGTACGGCATAATTGATCAGCCATGCACTTTTTTCAGAAAGAAAAATATTGATGAGTTTTTTCCTTTGGATATTTCTTTGCACTTTGTTATGGACAGGCAATTATGGTGGAATTACCTGTTGAAATATGGGCAGCAGAATATATTAGTAACTAATGAGATATTCACTAATTTCAGGTTTCATCCACAATCAAAATCCTCGGGGGAAGCTGATTTATTTGAAGCTGAATTTGACCAATTAAAGCTTAGTTTGTTTCAACAGTTACATGCCCCCATAATACTTGAGGAACAGTTAGCTAATAATAAAGCATTAAAAATTACATGGCAGGTGCATATTCATCCCATAAATTTTATCCTTGCAGCCTTTGCTTCTTTCTTTGCAGAACGTCGTTATGTAAAAGAGGATATGTATGTTGCCTCAAAACTAATGAAACTTGTAAAACAATGGAAGCAATGGAGAATGAATAAAAAAGAATGGAAATTATGGATTGCAACAAATCTTATTCCCATATCAACGCTTAAAGTATTAAAAAAACTAAAGCATTTAATTCTGCCCAATTGAGAATTGCCTTTATATCCTATGAATACCCACCTGGCACTGCTATTGGAGGTATAGGCACTTATACTTTCCAGGTTGCAAACCTGCTTGCTAATAATAATTTTGATGTACACATTTTTGCAGGCAGTCATTTTCAATCAGGTATCTCATCAGAAAATGGTATCCCTATACACAGAGTAAAATGTACAGGGCCACAGGATTTTCAAAAAAGTGTACTACGGCATTTTGAAAAGGAACATATAGCCAATCCGTTCCATCTTATAGAATCACCGGAAATACATGCTAATGCTATGGAGATAAAACGCAAGTTTTCATCTGTACCATTGGTTGTTCGTTTACATGCATCCAATCATCTTGTAGAAAACCTGAAAAAGAAATATTTGCCTCTTAAAAATAAGTGGCGTTTCTTGCTAGGGGCGCTTAGGCGTGGCAAATGGGACCTGGGTTACTGGCGTAAATATGATTATAAGAATGACCCTGATTATCTTTTTGTACAAATTGCTGACTATGTAGCTGCGCCAACTTTACAAATGAAGAATTGGGCAATTGAAAACTGGGATATGAAACCTGAATGCATCAGGATTATAGAAAATCCTTTTGTTGAAAATGGTCTCTTCAAAGCAGCTCATACAAATAATGAAGAGCCCGCAATTATTTTTTATGGAAGACTGAATGTTTTAAAAGGATTAATAACGGCGACCAAAGCCATGAAGAATATCCTGGAAAATTATCCGGGGTGGAAATGGATCATTGTTGGTGATGATGGTACTGCAGCCAATGGAAAAGACTCAATGAAGAAATGGATACAAGATTATTTGAAACAGGTTATACAACAGGTTTCATTTTATGTAAGCGCACCCAAGGAACAAATACCGTTTTATTTACGGCAGGCATCCATAGTATTGGTGCCAAGCTTATTTGAAAGTTATTCTTATGTTACTCTTGAAGCCATGTGTGCAGGTAAAGCCATTATTGGAAGTAAGAATACCGGCATTGCATCTTTAATTGAAAACAATGTAACGGGAATACTTGCTGATCCATATAAAATACATGACTGGCAAAAAGCAATTCAGCAATTAATTGATGATATCGAGTTAAGAAAACGGCTGGGAAAAGCAGCTTATAAATATGCAGAGAACAAGCATTCAGTAAATCATGAAATTGTTGAGTGTTACAAAAACATGATAAAACAAATTCCTGTAAAAACTTGAGAATAGCTTTTGTATCATTAATGGGTGGCTTGCCCTGGGGTGGAAGTGAAACCTTATGGCATGCCATTGCATTGTACTCATTGAATCGGGGAGATCATGTATTGGTATCGGTGTATGACTGGGGTAAACCAAATGATAAAGTAAAAATGCTGCAACAGAAAGGTGCGGTTATTCATTTCAGAAAAAGATACAATGCTGATGCAGGTACAATTGAAAAAATAGGAAGGTTTATTAAAAACCGCAAACCATCGCTTAATAAAGATTATCAGTCCATTATTGATTTTAAACCGGATACTGTTTTTATAAGCCAGGGTGATAGCTTTGATCTGGCAATTCATCATAAAGCTTTGTATAATTTATTAAGGCAAAACAATGTTTCATATTCATTTGTTTGCCATAGTCATGTGCAATATAGCTTTATACCTCCAAAGGAAATCTATCCGGGCGCTCTTGAAATATTTAAAAATGCAAAGCATGTTTTTTTTATATCGCACAGGCAATGGCAACTAACGGAAAGAAGGGTTGCATGCAAGATTGATAATGGCATAATAACATGGAACCCTCTGAATATTGAGATATCATCGTCTCCTTTATTATGGCCTGGTGATGATATAGCCGAAATGGCTATTGTAGCAAATATTACTGGTAGCAAAGGTCATGATACTGCCTTTGAAGTACTAAGTGCCCCGGAATGGAAGAATAGGAAATGGATTTTAAATATATATGGCGAAGGTGATGGTATGGGCTTTTTAAAAGCCCTTTCTGATTTTTATAGCGTCTCAGATAAAATTATATTTCATGGGCATACTAGTGATATCATAAAGGTTTGGGAAAAAAATCATGTTTTATTAATTCCAAGCGCAGGTGAAGGTTTACCGATTAGCCTCGCCGAAGCAATGGCCTGCGGAAGAATGGCAGTAGTAACTGATGTTGGTGGCAATTCAGAATTAATAATAGAAAATGAAACCGGATTTATTGCAGCTTCACCCACTACAGCTTCCTTTGCTTCTGCATTGGAAAATGCATGGAAGGTGAAAGACAAATGGCAGTATTTAGGCGTAAAGGCTTTTAATAAAATTAATTCTGTATTGGAAAAAAATCCTCAGGTAAAAATTTATGAATTATTAAAACTGTGATTTCTTTCTCTAAGAAATTTATATAAGATTGTTGGATTAAATAATATTGGATATGCAATGAATGAAGTTTTAAAGGAAATACTTATAACACAAACGGTAAAGGATGAAAAAAATGAAATCACTAAACTACATTCCCATACCGGAGAATTACAAGGATATTTTCTTCAGGGAATTCTCAAAAAAATAAGACCAAAAACAACTTTGGAAATTGGGTTAGCTTATGGAATCTCTTCTCTTTTTATATTAGAAGTTATTAAAGATTTAGAAAATAAAAATGGTTCGCATATTATATTTGATCCTTATCCTGATATTTATTGGAATAACATTGGCTTACTTAATATTTCTAAGGCAGGGTATGAGAGCTTGGTTGATTTTAGAAAACTCTTTTCCGATGAAGGATTAATTCAATTGATTAATGAAAAAAAAAGAATCCAGTTTGCATATATTGACTCCACAAAAGTATTTGACATACTCTTAGCAGATTTTTATTTCATCAATAAAATATTGGATATAGGCGGCGTTATTGTATTCGATGATTGCGGATTTCCTGGTGTAAAAAAATTGGTTAAATTAATTTCAAAAATGCCTTTTTACAAAATTTACGATACATATCACAAGGAACCGGAAACAATAAAAAAAACAGTTATAAAAAAATCAGCTTCTTTTATTCTTCAACATCTTCCTCTTAGAAATAAAATATTTCCTGGTCTTGATTTTAAAACAGATAAGCAAAATGGGATAGATTATCATTGTATTGCTTTTTTAAAAACAGGTAATGATGAGAGAAGTTGGGATTGGCATGTTGATTTTTAGATTAATCTATGTTTAGTAATCCATTAGTAAGTGTGTTAATGACAGCATACAATCGTGAAAAATATATTGTTGAAGCTATAGAAAGCATACTGGCATCCACTTATACAAACTTTGAATTAATAATTGTAGATGATTGTTCTTCAGATAACACAGTATCTGTTGCTCAAAGTTATGAAGCAATTGACAGTAGGATTAAAGTATATATTAATGAAAAAAATTTAGGGCAATTTGCTAATAGAAATAAAGCTGCCCTTTATTCATCCGGCACTTATATGAAGTATGTGGATTCAGATGATATAATATATCCTTATACTCTGGCAGCAATGGTGGCCGCTATGCAACATTTCCCGGACGCTGCTTTAGGATTCTGTCTTACACATGGCCCATGTAAAAAGCCTTTACCATATCTCTTAGAACCGTGTGAAGTTTATGCCCAACATTTTTTTGGTGGTGGTCTTTTGTTCGTGGGGCCTTCCGGGCTTATAATAAAGAAAGAGGTATTTTTTGAGGTGAAATGTTTTGAAGAATATGGTATGCCGTCAGATAACCATTTGGCTTTGAAAATTGCCGGGAAATATCCTGTAGTTGCAATGACCCGTGATTTATTTTGGTGGCGTCTTCATCCTGACCAGGCGTTTGGTGAGCAAACCAGGCCTCAGAGCGTAGTAAATAACTTTAAGTATACAAATGATCTAATAAAGAATTATTCTCCTTTAAGTATAAAAGAAAATAAAAGGATAATACATAACCTAAATAAAATTTTTTATAAAAATCTCATCAGGATAGGGATAAAAAAATTAATGCCAGTTACAGCTATATCATTATTTCTGCAAAAGAAAAAGCTATTCATTTAAAAATATCCGGAAAAATATCCAAGCCGTGGGGTGTCCACACCGCCAATATTAAGAGCCGTAAATAAAATATTCGTTGTAGCACAATGAATAATAAATTAACCACAAAAGAATTTTGGGTTCACGGTCAGTACAAGTTTTCCCGTCATGTGTCGCATGGCATTGATATCTTCATACAACAATATATTCCTCAAAGTAAAAACGGTAGTTGTATTGAAATAGGAAGTTATCCGGGCTCTCATCTTCCAACTTTTGGAGACATGGGTTATAAGCTAAATGGCATTGATTTTCATCCTGATAACAGTAAAGGATTGCCAGCATGGTTAAATAGCCAAAACTATAAAACTGGGGAATTTCTGAGCATTGATTTTTTTGAATTTGAAGCAAACCAAAAGTATGAGGTTGTGGCGTCCTTTGGGTTTATTGAGCATTTTATAAATTATAAAGATGTGATAGCTAAGCAGGCTTCAATTGTAAGTACCGATGGCTTTCTCATCATTACTACACCTAACTTCCGCGGATGGATACAATATTGGCTGCATAATACTTTTGATAAAAAAAATCTTGCCTTGCATAATACTGAAAGTATGAACCCCAATGAATGGAAAAAATTATTGAAAGCATCCGGTTTTGAAATTATTTATCATGGATATTTTGGAGGTTTTTGGTTCTGGCACGGCCATGAGAAATTGCCGGACTGTAAAAGAAAAATATTGTGGATCATAGAAAGATTAATACCACGAATAAGAAAACTATTGTGGTTTCAATCGCCTGCTTTTTCAGCTTATGCAGGAATAGTAGCTAGGAAATCAGTGAATTAGTAAAGAGTAATTTTGAAAATCTTCCACTGCCTGAATCATTTTCTCCCCAATAATGTAGCTGGCACTGAAATATATACAGCCTCCCTAATACATTTCCTTAGTTTAAAAAATATCAATTCTGTTGTTGTAATACCCAATTATGGCAAGCCTGATACAGAAGAATATACTGTTAATGGCATAAGAGTTATTCAATATGGTGAGCCATCGGTAATAGATCGTAAATTAATAATGGGTAAAAAAATACCTGAGGGGATAGAAGCATTTAAAAAAGTTCTGGAGACTGAAAAGCCTGATATTATTCAGTTCCATGTAGCTGGCATGAGTAATGGTATTACAAGGCATCATGTATCTCTTTCAAAAAAAATGGGTTTTAAAACTATAATGACTTTTCATATTGCGGGTTATAGTTGCAAAACCAATCACCTGATGTATAAAGATAAGGTTCCGTGTGATGGAGTTATTGATGTAAAGAAATGTACATGGTGTAATTATACAGTAAGAGGTATTCCCCGAATTAAAAGACATATTCTTTATGCTTCTGCAATGGCCGGGTATACACTGAATTATGATACATCAAATTGGGAATCTCAAATTGGTACAGCCTTAGGATTTCCTTTCATTATAAAAAAATTAAAAAATGATTTATTACAGCTGGCTGGCAACTGCGATAAAATGGTAGTGATTTCAAATTGGTATAAGAATATTTTGCTAAGGAATGGTATAGCAGAAGATAAGCTTGAGCTCATAACACAGGGATTGCCCTTACAGGAAAACAATATAGTACCCCCAAAAATTAAAATAGCTGAAGGAGTTAAACTGGTCTTTATTGGCAGAATCATTTATTCAAAAGGATTGCATTTATTAATTAACGCTCTAAAGCAATTGCCTGAAAAAAACATAAGCCTGGATATATATGGACACATAAATGAGGATGATTATACGAAAGAGTGTATAGCACAATCTGCAGACATCAAAAGTATTAGATGGAAAGGCATATTACTTCCGGCTGAGCTATTAAATATCCTCAAAAATTATGATTTGTTATGTATACCATCTGTGATTTGTGAGATGTCTCCTTTGGTTATTCAGCAGGCGTTTGCTGCCGGAATACCTGTATTGGCTTCGGAAGTTTATGGAAATTCAGAACAAATAACAGATAGTTTAAACGGGTGGTTGTTTAAATTTAAAAATAGTGATGATTTAAAAATAAAATTGGAACAACTGGTAGCAGAACCCGGCAAAATACAAGAGGCAAAAAAAAATATACCGGCAGTAAGGAATTTTAGTGCAGTAGCTGATGAATATGAACAATTATATCGCAGAATTATAAATACAGGAAGAGAAATTAATAACTAAGATTGAATTCTCTACGCACTTTATACAAAGCGCCTTATAATAAAAAATTTCCCGTATTTGCATTATATCGCTTCATTTATTGGAAACTGATACGTTTTTTTAAATGGGAAAATGTGAAATTCCGGTTATGGGCAAACCGGGTAATTCTTCTCAATTATGGTTCATTTCAAAGTATGTGGCTCATGTATAATTATTATGTTGACTGGGAAGAATTTAACCTGATAAGTAAATATCTTCAGCCGGGTGATGAAGTTTTTGATATCGGCGCTAATATGGGATATTATACTATATGGATGTCAAAATTTATTGCAGAAGGTAAAATCCATTCATTTGAACCTGATGCTGAAAATTTTAAAAGGCTTCAAACGAATATTTCTTTAAATAATTTACAAGCACTGGTTAAAGCAAATAAAAAAGCGGCCAGTGACGTAGATGGCAAACTTGGCTTTACCAAAGGGCTTGAGGGAGAAAATCATATCATTGATCATACTGATCAAAATGCTTTGACCGTTACATCGCAGAGAATTGATAGTTATGTGGACCAGCTAAATATTTCCGGTATCGCTTATATGAAAATAGATGTTGAAGGATTTGAATATGCCGTTTTAAAAGGTGCAAATGCAGTCTTATTAAATAAAAGAATTACCATAATACAGTTGGAGATAAATAAAACAATTAGTAATTCCGGTAGGAGCATTAATGATGTGTTGGAATTATTAAACCATTATAAATACATGCTGTGCAGTTACGATGTTATTGCAAACCAACTAAAAGTCGTTGCTTTCTCAAATAAAAGAGAAAATTATTTTGCCGTAAACGATTTGGAAAAAATTAATCTGAAATTAAAAAATGTTTCACTTGCTGAAAGCGGTAAATAATTTCCTCTAATGAAGATTTTAATAGTAATGGATCCCGGAATTCTTGTTCCTCCGAAAGAATATGGCGGGCATGAGCGGCTGGTAGACATGTTCGCAAGGCAATATACTAATATGGGTCATGAAGTGCACCTTTTGGTTACAAGGGGTTCAGCTGTTCAGGGATGTACGGTACATCCTTTTGGTAAGGAGGGATTTCCTCCAAAAAAATCAGATGCAAAGAAAAATATATTATACGCATGGAAATTTTTATGGAAGCACAGAAATGACTACGACCTTATTCATAATTTCGGCCGGTTAATCTATACGCTGCCTGTCCTCAGGCATCCTGTAAAAAAGATAATGACCTATGGCCGGGAAATAACAAACAGGAATGTCAGGATGTTTCATTATTTGAAGGGGAAAAATATTGTATACACTGCATGCAGCTCCAACTTGCTTTCCCGGGTTAGCACTGAAGGCGATTGGAAAGTAGTGCATAATGCAATTGAATTTTTAAAATATACATTAAAGGAAAATATTAGCGACGAGGCTCCGCTTATTTTTTTGGGTAGAATAGAAAAAGTAAAAGGGTGCCATACAGCTATTAAAGTTGCAAAAGCCATTGGCAAGTCTCTGATTATTGCAGGTAATATTTCTTCCTTGTCTCAGGATAGGATATATTTCGAAAATGAAATTCAGCCTTATATCGATGGAGAACAAATTAAATATGTAGGTGCTGTAAATGATGCGCAAAAGAATGAGTATTTAGGCAAAGCTAAAGCGTTACTTTTTCCTATAGAATGGAATGAGCCTTTTGGAATAGTAATGATTGAAGCTATGGCTTGTGGTACTCCTGTAATAGCTTATAATAAAGGCTCAGTTGAGGAAGTAATAGATGAAGGGATAACGGGCTATAAAGTAAACAGTTTTGAGGAAATGATAAGTGCGGTAAAGAGAGTTGACCTTATAAAAAGAAGAGAATGCAGGGAACAGGCAAAAAAAAGATTTAATGTATCTGAAATTGCGACCAGGTATCTTACTATAATAAATGAGCCTGCAAAAAAAATATTAATTGTTACCACTGGTCAACCTGCCGCTAACCCGAGAGTGGTTAAAGAATACGACGCACTGGTAAGTGAGGGTTATAGTGTAAAAGTATTATACACTTATTCTGCGGAGTGGTCTTATAAAATTGATGAAAAAGATTTTTCAAAGAGCCTTAAAAAACAGGATTTTATTTTAATAGGCGGCAATCCATATAATAGAAAAGTTCATTATTTTCTCTCTAGAACACTATTTAAAATCCTGAAATTAATGGTCACAATTTTACCATTCAGGTTTTTTAAAGAAATGACTATTGCAAGGTCCTCATTGTATTTATGGATATTCACTAAAAATTATAAAGCTGATGTTTATATAGCCCATTATCTTGGCGCATTATCGGCAGCTGTAAAGGCCGCTAAAAAACACTCCGCCGCAGTTATTTTTGATGCTGAAGATTTTCACCGGGGAGAAGAGCCATATTATTTAGCCCAGATACCACAGGTGATTTCTTTAGAGAATGAATTTCTGCCTAAAGTAAATTTAATAACTACAGCAAGCCCCTTGATAACAGAAGCTTATCAAAAGTTGTATCCGGCTAAAAAAATCATTACCCTTAACAATGTATTCAGCCGCAAATACGTTCAAAAATTTAAGCCTTACAGTAATAATGACTTAAAGCTATTTTGGTTTTCACAAAACATAGGGCCAAAGCGTGGCCTGGAAACCATTATAGCAGCCATGAATCTCCTGGACGGGGATGTATCACTGCACTTGCTAGGAAATCCACGAGACGAATTATATGTTAAATCATTAGTAAGAAAGGCACTAAATCCTCAAAAAATCCATTTTATGGATCCTGTTAACCCCGATGATATTTTTAATATTGCTTCCACGTTTCACATTGGGCTCGCCGCTGAGATTCCATACTGTGAGAACCGTAATATTTGCCTGACCAATAAGATATTTACTTACCTGGTGGCAGGTAATTGCTTACTGGCCTCAGACACTGAAGCACAAAAAGATTTTATAAATGCTAATCCAGGTGTTGGTTTACTATATAAGCATGATGATGCACATGATCTGGCAAAGCAAATAATACTCTTGCGTGATGACAGGGCTCTTTTAAATGAGTATAGGCAAAATGCCTTGCAGCTGACTAACAAAAAATTAAATTGGGAAAATGAAAGTAAAAAACTAATTGATATAATTAACCTAATCTCTGCCAACAAGTATTAACGATCTTATTATACCAGCAGGGCTAATTTTTGTGTCAGAATCACCTAAAAAATTAACTTCTTATGAAGGATGAGTTTAAAAAATTTATTATTTAAAGAGTAGTTGAAACTATGAAAAGGTCAGTTTTTAATTGAAAAAAATTCTCATCATCTCCCCTCACTTTCCCCCTTCTAATTTAGCTGGTGTACATCGTAGCCGGCTCTTTGCACAACACTTACCTTCTTTTGGATGGGAGCCTGTTATACTTACAGTACATGAAAAATTTTATGAGGAAGAACCTGACTGGAATCTTGCTAAATTATTACCTGAACATTTAAGGATAGAAAAAACATCTGCTTTTAAGGTTACCAAACCAAGGCTGGTGGGGGATATCGGCTTGCGTGCTTTTTTTCAATTATATAAAAAGGGAAAAGAAATAATTAAAAAAGAAAAAATTGACTTTTTATATATACCTATACCTTCTTTTTATTGCGCTTTATTGGGCAGGCTATTGCATTCAACAACTGGTATTGCTTATGGCATAGATTATATTGATCCATGGGTGCATCATTTTCCTGGAAGTGATAAATTATTTTCAAGGCATTGGTTTAGCACCAAACTGGCAAGGTTGCTGGAACCTGTTGCTATTAAAAGAGCATCACTGATAACAGGGGTTGCTGAAGGTTACTATACTCCTGTTTTAGAGCGAAATCCGGATTTAAAAGTGGTGACTGGGGCCATGCCCTATGGTGGCGAAGTTTCAGATCATGAAAAGGTAAATAAGCTTAATATTAAACCTTACCTTTTTAAAAAGAATAATCTCAAATTTCAACTTGTGTATGCAGGTGCAATGCTACCAAACGCTTATAAGCCATTAGAGAAAATTTTTGAATGCATCAAAGAGAATGCAATGGTTTTTGAAAACACTCAATTTCATTTTATAGGAACTGGAAGATTAGCTAATGACCCACACAGTTACAATATTAAATCATTGGCAGAGAAATATAATTTGTGGAATACAGTTGTATTTGAATATCCACAAAGAATATCCTATTTAGATGTGTTGGTGCATTTGAATCTTGCGGACGGTATTTTTATTTTAGGTAGTACAGAGGCGCATTATACTCCATCAAAGGTTTACCAGGCAGTACTATCGGCTAAACCAATTATAGCAGTTTTGCATGAGCAAAGTACGGCTGTGCAGGTTATTCAGCAGTCAAAAGCAGGAGTGGTTTTATCCTTTGCAGGAGAGGAAGGATTAGATAAGATTAAACAAGGATTTACTATTCTTTTTAATCAATACAGGAGTTTTTGCAAACACTTTAACGTTAGTTCAATTAACCCTTCAGCTTTTGATGCTTATTCTGCAAAAGCAATAACTAAAAAATTGGCTGGGTTATTAGAAAGGCAATTGCGCCTTAGGTTATAATGATGAGAACTTTAAAAAGGCTTGGTGCTATTTTCCGTTACATGAATAACCATCCATTAGCTGGCAGGCATAAAATAGTGGCTTATTCAAAATTCATAAGATGGCAACTAATCCAGCTTATAAATCCTTCCGAAAAAAAAATGCCATTCGCCGGATCAACCAGTTTAATGATTAAAAAGGGAATGGCAGGCGCTACAGGCAATATCTATCTTGGCCTTCACGATTTTTGTGAAATGGGGTTTCTGTTACATTTTTTAAAGCCGGATGATTTATTTGCTGATATTGGAGCAAACATAGGGAGTTACTCTATACTCGCTTCCGGTGTAAACGGAGCTGCAGTAATTGCATTTGAACCATACTTTAAAACTTATAATCAGTTGCAAAAGAATATCACCATAAATCACCTCGAAAATAATATTAAAGCATATAATATTGCTTTAGGTGCAAGAGTTGATACGCTTTATTTCACCACTGCCTTAGATACTATTAACCATATAATCGCTTCTGATGAAATGGATAACAAAGAAAAAAGAGTTGAAGTAAATGTGGATAAGCTGGATAATATTGTAAAAAATTGTGGAATTCCGGCCTTGATTAAAATAGATGTAGAAGGTTTTGAAACTGAAGTTATAAATGGTATGGAAGAAACTTTAGAAAATGAAAAACTGAAAGCAATAATTATTGAATTGAACGGTTCAGGTTCACGATATAGCTACGACGAAAATAATATTCACCATAAGCTCGTCTTACATGGCTTTCAGCCTTATTTATATGATCCTTTTAAAAGAGACTTTACATTAAGCGAAAAATATGGACCCTATAACACTTTGTATTTGCGGGATATAAACTTTATTAAAGAACGGATAAGCCGGGCCAAAAAAATAATGGTGTTTAATGAAAGTTTTTAAGGTGAATTAGAAATGATATTTAAGAATCAGCATCTTATTATAGTCCTTACAGCTACAAAAATTTATAATTAATATGCCGGATATCTCAATAATTCTGACTGTTTACAATGGAATCAATTATTTAGATAAGTCGGTTACGTCAGTATTGCAACAGGACTATAAAGATTTTGAATTTTTAATCCTTGATAACTGTTCCACAGATGATACCTGGAAATATTTGCAATTAGTAAAAGATGACAGAATAAAACTCTATAGAAATGAAAAGACTCAAGGTGTATTTTTCAATCTTAATTTTTTAATAAGAAAAACTACCAGTCCTCTTATTAAGCTTTGGGCGCATGATGATATTATGTATCCTTATTGCTTGCAAACCATTGTTGCATTTCACCTAAAGCATCCTGAAATAGGGTTTAGTTATAGTGACCGGGATATAATAGATGCAAATGGGGTGATTAGAAATTTGGATTTTATTGATAACACACCTGAAATTGTAACCCCTGATCTGCATGCACGAATAGCTTTTTTTACAGGCTCTATTGCCGGAAATATTTCAAATGTGTGTTTAAACAAAAAAGCATTGTATAAAGTAGGATTATTTAACGAGGAAATGCAAATCTCCGCTGATTTTGATATGTGGGTGAGGTTAGCAAAAGATCATGATACGGGCTTCATTTCCCGCAAATTAATTAAGTTAAGAGATCATGAAGGGCAGTTGAGCAGAAAAGAAAATTTTTACATATACCATGTAAAAGAGGATTTGAGGGTTTATCGGAATTTGCTAAGTTATGTTAATCCACAGATAAGAAAAGAAGGAAAGCTGTTGCTAAAAAATTACAAATTGGTTTTTTATTATACTTTAATGGTAAAGGCACTTATGCAGGGGAAATTAAAAACTGCACATTCCTTTTATAAAGAATTATGCTCAATGGATAATTTTTTAAGTTTAAGTATTGCTTTTATCAAAGCCAAAATATTAAAGCCTGCTAAGCCTGAATTTTTGAAATAATTCATACATAAGTTTTCGGGAATAATATGGGTGATTTATGAAAAAATTGGCAATTATAACAACACATCCCATACAATACAATGCCCCAATGTTCGCAATGTTACACCAGCGTGCAAATATTGCCCTAAAGGTTTTTTACACATGGGGTGATACGGTTTTAAAATCAAAATACGATCCGGGCTTTAATAAAGCTATTGAATGGGATATTCCCTTACTGGAAGGATATGAATATGAATTTTTAGAAAATGTTTCAAAGAAAAAGGGTTCTCATCATTACAACGGAATTATTAATCCTGATATAATAAAAAAAATCAACGAGTGGCGGGCAGACGTTTTACTGGTATATGGATGGAAATTTAACAGTCATCTGAGAGTGATGAGGCATTTTAAAAATAAAATACCGGTATGGTTCAGGGGTGATTCCACATTGCTTGATGAAAAAAAAGGTCTTAAAAGTTTTTTTAAAACTATTTTATTAAGGTGGGTATATAAGCATGTAGATATTGCTTTTTTTACAGGAGCTAATAATAAAGAGTACTTCTTGCATAACGGCTTAAAGCCCTATCAGTTAATTAAAGCATTCCATGCTATAGATAATGAAAGATTTCAGAATATAGATAGCCGGTATTTTTTGCAAGTAGAGCAATTAAAAACAAAATTGAAAATTAGCCCCAATTCATTAATCTTTTTATATGCCGGAAAGTTAGAATCAAAAAAAGGAGTTGAAAATATTCTTAATGCTTTCATGGCTTTTAAAAATAAATCAACTCATTTGTTAATTGTAGGCAATGGGCCAGAAGAAAGAAAACTTAAAAACCTATATTCAGAAGTAACAAATGTCACATTCCTGGATTTTCAAAATCAAATGATAATGCCCGTAATTTACCAGCTTTGTGATGTATATGTTTTGGCATCAACAGGCCCTGGTGAATCATGGGGTTTATCAATTAATGAAGCAATGGCTGCCGGAAAAGCAATATTAGCAAGTGATAAGTGCGGTGGTGCTGTTGATCTTATAGTGAATGGGTTAAATGGATTTATTTTTGAAGCTGGAAACGTAGCCGATCTTACTTCAAAAATGCAAATGCTTTCTGAATCATCAATGGAGCTTGCAATTATGCAGCAAAATTCAAAAGAGTTAATTCAACGGTTTACTTTTATGGAATTTATTTATGCTATAGAAACCCGTATAAGCAATGGAAACAATAGCTGACCCTATGTCTGCTTCAAATTCAGTGTCCACGCCTGTTTCTGTAGTGGCCTCAGAATTAAATTATGGCCGTTTAAAAAGAATTGTGATTGACGGTGAATCTATTGCCATCTTCTTTGTACTCCTCGCATGGCAGTTATTACTACCTAATGGCATCTACTTATTTACAGGCTTTACAGTTATTTATATCCTGTTATATAATATCCAGCAACCTCTAAAACCGGGGATTTTTACATTAATTCTCCTTATGCATTTTTTGCAAATCATTGCCGGAGTATGGCTCACCAACTATGTGGAAAAAGATATAAACTTTAATGCCGCAAAATTATCTGATGCTACTATGGGAAGCTTAATTGGATTATTATTTATGTTTTTACCAATTTATTATTACCAAAATAAATTGCCGTATTTAAAACTAAATGATTTAAAAAGAGATGCATTCAAACTAAATACTGGTAAAGCTTTTAACTGTTACCTTGTAGCTTTAATAGTAACCTCATCTCTTAGTGCTGTAGCCTTTGCATTCAGCGGTATTACCCAGATAATATTTAGTTTTATTAAAGTTAAGTGGCTATTTTTTTTACTATTCGGATACTTATCAATTTTAAAAAAAGAAAAAAGAAATCTATTTTATCTTTTCGTTGTAATTGAATTTGCATCAGGTTTTTATAGTTTTTTCTCAGAGTTTAAAACTGTAATTTTTTATTTGATTGTTTTGTTAGTTAGCCTGATCCGTGTAATTAATGTAAAACAGCTTATAATTGGTGGGGCAATATTAAGCTGCCTGGTATTATTTGCTTTGGTTTGGACTGGTATAAAAACAGAATACAGATCTTTCTTAAATAAGGGATCGAGACAGCAGGTAGCTGCAGCATCCAAAGAAGATGCTTTAAACAAATTATATAGTCTATCAAACAATGTTAGTGAAGAGTCACTTAATTCATCTGTTTATCAATTTTTGGACAGGCTTCAATATACCTACCATTTTGCGCTTACCATTGCACGTGTGCCTGCAATAATTCCTCATACAAATGGGAAAAACTGGATTAATAATATAGGGTATGTTACTACGCCACGCTTCCTTAATCCTGATAAGCCTGCTTTTGACGCAACTGAAAAGGCAAAAAAATATACTGGCCGGCGGTTATCAGGCAGAAAGTCAGGTGCCTCTTTTAGCCTTGGATACTTTGCTGAGTGTTATATTGATTTTGGATTATGGGGAATGATGTTTCCATTGTTCCTGATTGGGCTTATGTATGGAAGTACTTATTGGTATCTCATGAGAAATTCATCAGCTAATTTCATTTTTAACTACTCAGTTGTGGGGGCCTTTTTTATGGAATTCTCTGCATTTGAAATGGATGGCACTTATTTACTGGGAAGATTCCTGGCTACATTAATAACCTTTGTTGTATTGATCAGATTATTTTTTCCGTGGGTAATGAATTATGTTTCTGAACCGCAATTAAAAAAAAGCTGACTACCATTTTCATTTGTATAGATTGGTTTCTGCCTGC
>JBDSAQ010000310.1:0-6172 GCA_039922095.1 Ginsengibacter sp.
TTACTTTCAGTGATGAATCTATGGCATTAAAACTACCTGCTTTATTATTACAGCCTGTAGTTGAAAATGCTATAAAGTTTGGATTATATGATACTATAGAAAATGTACTGATCACTTTAAATGCTGCTGTTGAAAATAATTATTTAAAGATCGTAATACAAAATCCATTTGATCCTGAAACCTCACAACCCTTAAAGGGAACTGGTTTCGGGCTATCGTCAATAACAAGAAGATTATTTCTTTTGTTTGCAAGGCATGACCTGCTGCAAACTAAAAAAGATGATATGCAATTTATAACAACCATACTTATACCACAAACTGCATGAATATTATAATTATTGACGATGAGCCTTTAGCAAGAATCATTGTAAAAGAATATCTTCAATCGTATACTGAAATCAAAATTGTAGCAGAATGTAATAATGGCTTTGAAGGAATGAAAGCCATCCAGGAATTTGAACCCGATCTTATTTTTCTTGATATACAAATGCCTAAGATAAATGGCTTTGAGATGCTTGAGCTGTTTGAAAATCCTCCGGCGGTAATTTTTACAACTGCCTTTGACGAGTTTGCAATAAAAGCTTTTGAATCAAATGCTGTTGATTACCTGCTAAAGCCATTTAGCAAGGAGCGTTTTGATAAAGCGATTCAGAAATTTTTACAGCAGTCAGCTACAAAGCCAATACAACCGGTAATAGAAACTGCAGCGCAATCACCTGAGCAACAAAATCGCATTGTGGTAAAAGATGGAAATAAAATAAAAATAATTCCTGTAAGTCAAATTAATTATTTAGAGGCGGCAGATGATTATGTAAAGATTGTAACAGGGGAAGGATCTTTTCTGAAAAAACGTACTATGAGCTTTTTTGAAAACTCATTAATTGCCTGGCATTTTGTGCGTATTCACCGGTCATACATTGTAAACACACAACTAATTACCCGTATTGATGCTTACGAAAAAGATGGCCATCTTGTACTGCTTAATACCGGCGCCAAACTTCCTGTAAGCAAAACGGGCTATTCAAAATTGAAACAGGTTTTAGGAATTTGATAAGAGATATAACCCCCTGTTTTAAAAAAATATTCCAATTATTGCTGTCCAACAATCCTCGTAAAACCCTTGCTGGCATTGACCTCACCCCCAACCCCCTCTCCGAAGGAGAGGGGGCGTAGAATGCTTTATCAGCAAGCGTTTGATGAAATAGGAAGCATTTTAGTCGGACAACAATGTATTCCAATATAAAACTGTCTATATACCTGTGTAAAGTATATGCAACTCTATCAGGAAGTATAGCGGTATTTTTATTTTAAAGTCTCCGGGTAATTCGGGATGTTTAATCCTAAAATAATATTGTGTTTACCAACTTGCAGGTTGTTTGAAAGCTGAACTCTTATTATACCGTTACCCCCGCGGTTTTCAAGTGCTTTTCTTTTTGCTGCGGTTAATAATTTATCATCTTCAAAAACAAACTCGTCAATATAATATTCGTTATCAATATCGGGTTCTTTTATAAACACATGGATATGTGCAGGTATGCTGGCATTTGGATAAGGCGAAGGCCGTATTGTATAAATGAAATACTTTCCATCCTCTCCCGTTTTTACCCACCCACGAATGTGCCCATGCCTTCCCGCTTTTTCATTTAATCCTTTCCCGGGAGAATAGTATCCATTATTGTCAGTATGATAATAATATACAATTACATTTGGCGCAGGGGTTTTACTATCAGGTTTGTAAACAGTACCAGTTACTAAAAGCTTTTGTCCAATCTCAAACCATCCGGCACTTGTGTCTGCTGAATTGATAATTTTTGGCATATCAACATACATAATTTCGCAGCCATCACAGCCACCACCAACTATTTTTTTTATTACATTTTGAGAAGTTGCTGTAATATGATTATCTGTTTTGGTTTGCGCTTTGCAACCAGTTAAAGTATTAAGAAAAAGGCTAAAAAATACAATTTGATACATTAGTTTCATAAGTGCATCTATAAGATTATACATACATTCAAACCATTATGCAGTTGATTCATTTTTATAGCATACAAAAATGTCCTCTTCTTTATTTAATCCGTATTTCATAAATTCCTGTGATATATTAATCCGGATAACCTTAAATCCACTTTGCTCAAGCCTTGTTACATAGTCCTGGCCATAAATCCTGCTATGATCAAATTGCCCGAAAGTAATTTCCCTTTGTTTGGGGTCTGTTACCGAAAAATCTTCAAAAGTTGTTGCGGAATTATTAGAAATAGGAACTTGTAAAATTGCCTGTCCCCCAATTTTCAACACCCTGCTAAGTTCCCTCATGGCAGCTAAATCAGTGGGGATATGTTCTAATACATGATTGCAAATAATCAAATCAAAAGTATTATCACTATAGGGAATATCTAAAATATTTATGTTTTTTACATACTCCGGATAGCTATAGCTTTCAGTAAATAAATCGCCACACACATATTCAAAAAATCCAAAGGCAAATAAAATTTTTCTTAAATGCTTTTCCGGCGCTATATGTAAAATGCTTTTTATTTTGTCAGTTTGAAAAATATGAAGCTTCTCTTTCAGATATATATAGATCAATCTTTCCCGGTCAGATGAACGGCATTTATAGCATCCTCCAAACCTTGCACTCCCTCCAATAACCTGTTTCTCTTTTAATACCGGAAAGCTAAAACCCAGGAGAAATAAATCTTTAGAAGAATAATTACAAAACGGGCAAATGTATTTATTCCCTTTATGCCTGTTTAGGATCAACAGATGTTTCAGTCTATTAATTTCCTGCCTCACTTTGCCGGGAATAATTTTTTTCAATTGGTTTATCATATCTCCTTATTTAAATACTGCAAACATCAGTTACTACATTTAACCGGTCTTACTTCAAATATAATTCAATAAAAACATTACCAGGAACCACACTTTACAGGAGTGCATTTCATCTTCACCAATTTATAAGAACCTGTAAATGCAAATCAGTGGCAGCTTAAGATTGACGGTGTTTGAGAGTACAATTTTATTTTCCTTAACCTATATTCTCTTATTTTTAAATATTAATACACACTTCATGAAAATTTGTTTTCTTATTGCTGCAATATTAGTAAGCACCTTTTGCAGCGCACAAAAAGATTATGATTATACTGATACAAGAAAGAAGACTGAATCCTTTGCAAAAGTGCAGCAAAAAGATATACGTGCCGATCTTGCCACCTTTACATTAGCCGGTATTAATGAAAGTATTGGCAAAACCTCATTGAAAAAAATATCCTTTAACTCGTTTGATGCAGATTCCATGACATTTAAAGAAGATGATATTAAAGCTATAGTTAAAACGATGCCCTTTGATCCCTCAAAACATAAATTAGATTACGATGAGAAATATCTTATAAAAATTGATAAGAAACCCTATTATGGCGGCTATGGGGCATTACCAAAAACCTGCATAAGCCAGGTAAATTTAATGATAGGGAATGATAGTGTGATTATACCACGGGCTGCATATGCAGACTTGTACAATTTAAAATTGTCTTACGTAGATAAGGGAATACAACGTACTGTTAACGGCATATACCGTTCCCGTGACGGCCGCAAAATATATTTATATCTTCTGTGTAAAGATAATACGGGCAACTATGAAGTTACATGGGTAATACAAGATAAAAAATACGTTCGTCGCGTACTTGACTATGAATTCATGTAACGATGTGACACTGTATAATCAAAAAATTTTGAGCATGACCTTACAATCATTTAAAGAAAGCTTATCAGCACTAAATCCTCCCTCTGATATTTCTGAATATCTAAAAGCTTTGTGGTATGATGCGCATGGGGATTGGGATAAAGCTCATAAAATAATACAGGACATTGATGATAAAAGCGCCTCACTGATACATGCTTATCTGCACCGGAAAGAGGGTGATCTTTTTAACGCAAATTACTGGTATAATAAAGCTGCAAGAAATACACCTGCCTCTTCGACGGATATAGAATGGGAACAAATAGTAACTGAATTTTTATAAATTGACTGTCACCCCTTTAATAAAAAAAAAATTTGTAGCCAATTAGCTTTCAGGCATTCTGTCCCTTCTGTTTGGCCTTCCATTCAATAAGTGTAATTTTGCCTCACTAATGAAACCTCTGGTGGTATGAAACTTTTTATAGTCCCTCTTCTTTTAATAGCAAATATTTGTTCGGGTCAGGGATGGGAAGCCGAAGTAATGGCAGGCACTTCCGGTTACATTGGGGATTTAACCGAAAAATTAAGGCTGGTTAATACTTTAAGACCCGCGGCTAATTTTAATGTTAAGTATAATTTTGATAATATAATTATTATGCGGGCAGGTATTTCATGGATAAACGTTGCAGGTAATGATAAAAATAACAAACGGGAAGATCTAAAAAGGCGAAACCTGAATTTTAAAAGTACAGTGTGGGAAGCAAATATATGCGGAGAAATAAATTTACTGGAGCCGCGGTATTTTTATTCCTATCCATATGTCTTTTTCGGCGTGGGGATATTTCACTTTGATCCTTATACTTATGATAAGGATAATAAGAAAACATATTTACAGCCTTTAGGTACTGAAGGCCAGGGAATATCTGGTTATCCCAACAGAAAAACATATTCTACCCTGCAATTGTGTTTGCCTTTGGGGGCTGGCTGGAAGCTGAAACTTAATGATAAATACGATGTTATTTATGAGTTCGGATACCGGATACTCTTCACAGATTATCTTGATGATGTAAGCACCACCTATGTAAGAACTAAAACACTTCTCGAAAGTAAAGGGCCGAAAACTGCAGAACTGGCGTATAGGGAAGATCACGTTTCTGATGACCGTCATCCTTACGATGGAAAAGTGAGGGGCAACCCGAAAATAAAAGATTCCTATTTTTTTACCGGCGTAAAATTATTGATGCGACTAAGCCGGGATTAAGGGACTATTAATATTATTCACTAATTATTCTTACGGAAAACTTAGCTTAATCCTAAAATGATATTAATAAATGTGTTCCGAAATCTTACCAGAAAAGCAACAAGTCCTGAATTATTGAATAGCTAATAACCTGTTACCACTCACGTGCAACAATACCGTTCATAACCCTCATTATATATAAATGTTTATTTTCAAAGTAATCTGGAAGAGGGCCGTTTTTGGATAGTATAGGCCTGAAGTTATTATCACTGAAAACCTTTAGTGAATTATCGTTCAGATGTAACATAAAATCATCAGGATACCTGATTAATAATTTGGCAAAATAGTAAACACTCTCAAAACCCTTACATACTATATCACCCGGTTTAGATTTAAAGCGCCTGTAATACTCTCCCTCAAGCATATTGCTGAGTGAATTTGTTTTAGGGTTATAATATGGAGTTGTGAAATAAACAGGAAAGTCTTTATAATCTTCCTTTGTAAAAAATTTGAACCCGTCCCAGTTAGGCATACCGATTAAGGTGAGAGAGTAATTTTCTTTTACCTCATAACAGGCGTCAGCAAGATTTTTAGCAAATGTTTCATCTAAGCTTCCACCAATTATTATCGAGTTATGATTACTATCTAATTTTTTCCTGAATGAATATGTTGAAAAGCCGGTATCAAAAGTTATAGTTTGAATATTCAGCAATGTTTTGCCTTCCTGTTCATTTAATGTTTTAAAGAAGGTAGCAATTTTATCTTCCTGAGTACCGGGTTTTTTAAATAAATAGATTTTATCAGTGCCATGATTTTGCAAAATGTAGCTGTAAATTCCCTCGCAATGCGCTTTTAGGGTTGAATTCATTATTACCAAAAAAGGATTATCAGTAATTCCGCCGTCATTAGGAAAAGTAGCTGAAATGAAAGGGATATTACGGGCTGCGGAAAAATCAGACAATTGCTTAAGGTCAATGTCCCTTACAGACCCTATAATCAGGTTAATACTGTCCAGCTTTTTATTTTGAATTAATTGGGTAAGAGGTTCAGTAAACGATTTGGTATCAAAAATAAAAGCTTCAATACGCTCATTGTTGAGCGTTAAATTATCAAAGGCAATTTGTGCGCCCTGCACAAATTCAAGAGCAGGCACTATAAATTTCGGTATTGATTTATCATTACGGAGTTTGTTATCGGTAAACACAGAATCAAGATAAAGCGGGGCAAATACTGCAATTCTGTAAACCCTGGGAGTT
>JBDSAQ010000311.1:0-4843 GCA_039922095.1 Ginsengibacter sp.
TGACATTGGGGATGCTGCTTTGTTCCTGGCAACAGAGGCCTCAAAGTATATTACCGGTGTGGTTTTACCGGTGGATGGTGGTAACTCAGTGGGATTTTAAAATGCCTATATAAGCTTAACTGCTGAAAGAAAAATTAATGTTTTCGCTATTTCAGGGGGGGAAGGGAAGTATACTAAATTCCATTGTAAAGCCTGTAATTAAAAACCGGGGAAGCATGTTGTAAAATATTAGATGGTATCTCCTGCGGTTGTATGCTAAAATAGTTTTTGGATTTTTGTAAGGAGTAAAGCTATTTAGTCCATCGGAAACAAAAAATAATGAATCTGAAAATAAGTTTAATTGTTTTTATTCTCTTGCTATTCAATGGCAGTTATACTTACAGTGAAGTCCGCCTTCCGCAATTGGTAAGAGACAGTATGATTTTGCAAAGAGATGCCAAAGTAAAAATATGGGGATGGTCATCACCAAAAGAAAAAATAAATATCAGCTTTCAAAATAAAAAATATCATACAACCGGCGATGCAGGCGGTAAGTGGATGATTGTATTTTCCCCCATGAAAGCAGGAGGCCCATATGATATGTCAATTGACGCTGACAATCACATTACGCTCAAAAATATTTTAATTGGTGATGTTTGGATCTGTTCCGGGCAATCAAATATGGTGCACCAAATGTTTTTGCATAGAGAATTGTATGAAGATGAAATTACCAACGCAAATAATTTTGAAATAAGACAATCCTGGGTACCCACACTTAGTGATCTGCAAAAGCCACATGATAATCTCCCGACAGGTTATTGGAAGTCTGCTAACCCACAGGATATTCTTCAATTTTCTGCCGTTGCATTTTTCTTTGCAAAAACTATTTATCAAAAATATCATGTGCCCGTCGGTTTAATTAACTCAAGTGTCGGGGGGCCTGGTATCGAAGCATGGATAAGTGAAGAAGCCCTTAAACAATTTCCTTCTCTGCTAAATAAAATTCAAAAAAATAAAGACACTGCATACATCAATACAATAAACAGGACAGCCTATACTGCTAATGCAAATGTGCCCGTTCCAAATGACAAAGGATTGGTTGGGGCTGTGTCCTGGTATGATACAACCTATACTCCTAAAGGATGGCATAATATTATTGTTCCGGGGTATTGGGAAGATCAGGGTATAAAAGACCTGGATGGTATTGTGTGGTATAGAAAAGAAATTAATGTACCTGCATCCATGACCGGGGTTGATGCAAAAATTTTTTTAGGAAGAATTGTTGATGCAGATTTTTTATATGTTAATGGAAAACTTATTGGTAATACAACCTATCAATATCCGCAAAGAAGATATCAATTACCCGCGGGCTTACTTATCCCCGGAAAAAATATTTTTGTTATTCGTGTTATCAACAATTCCGGTAAAGGCGGATTTGTTCCTGGCAAACCTTATTACATTTTTGCTGGCGGGCAAAAAATAGATATTAAAGGTGAGTGGCAATATAAAGTAGGTGATGCATTTACAAAGCAAAATTTAATCTCTCCCATAGCACTGGAATATCAGCCTGCAGCGTTATTTAATGCAATGATTGCTCCGTTAATAAATTATACAATCAAAGGCATTCTTTGGTACCAGGGCGAGGGCAATATTAGCAATGCATCTGATTATGAAAAACTCCTTCCTGTAATGATTACTGATTGGAGAACACGCTGGAAACAAAATGATATTCCCTTTGTATATATCCAGTTGCCAAACTTTGGTGAAGTGCAATACCTGCCTTCAGAAAGTCCGTGGGCAGTTTTAAGAGAAGGAGAACTAAAAACTTTATCTGTACCTAATACCGGAATGGCTGTTGCCATTGATTTGGGTGAATGGAATGACCTTCATCCCATGAATAAAAAAGATGTAGGAATCCGTTTGGCGCTGGCTGCAGAAAAGGTTGCTTATGGTGAAGAAAAAATAGTTTATTCAGGACCAATCTATCAATCAACAAAAACAGAAGGCGGCAAAATAATTATTTCATTTAACAACACGGGCAGCGGGCTAATAACAAATAATGGTGAAGAATTAAACCATTTTGCGATTGCTGGAGCTGATAAAAAATTTGTTTGGGCAAAAGCAAAAATTGATGGAAATAAAGTGATGGTTTGGAATGATGATATTGCTGATCCGGTGTATGTAAGATATGCCTGGGCAGACAATCCTGAAGGAGCAAATTTGTATAACAATGAAGGCTTACCGGCTTCCCCATTCAGAACTGATAAATAAAATATCCATGAAAGCATTTCTCCTTTCTCATTTCTTATTTTTTATTTCTTATTCTTCAATAGCACAAACTTCAACTACATGGAATGGAAAACAATGTGCTGTTGTGCTTACCTATGATGATGCATTAAATGTTGATCTCTCCAATGCTATACCGGCATTGGATTCTGCCGGATTAAAAGGAACATTTTATATCTCTGATTATTTTAACGGGTTAAATGCGCAAATATTTAAATGGAGAAAAGCTGCGGCAGCAGGACATGAACTTGGCAATCATTCTATTTGGCATCCATGCGAAGGCGGACGTTCAGGAAGAGAATTTGTAACTCCTGATCATGATCTCAAAAATTATTCTGTCACAAGAATGATTAGTGAGGTAAGAACGATGAATACCATTCTAAAAGCGATTGATGGCAAAACAAAAAGAACATTTGCATATCCCTGCGGAGATACAAAAATTCACGATACATCTTACCTTGATCTTTTAAGAGATGAATTTATCGCAGCCCGTGGTGTTAAGGCAGAAATGTTAACGCCGGATAAAATTGATTTGTATAACATTGGATGCTACATGATAAATGGCGAAACAGGGGATCAATTAATTTCTCTGGTAAAACAGGCAATGGAAAAACACGCACTTATTGTTTTTCTTTTTCATGGTGTTGGTGGTGAACATTCATTAAATGTTTCCCTCGCTGCTCACAGCAAGCTTTTGAATTACTTAAAGCGAAATCGAAAAGATATTTGGGCGGCACCAATGACCAATGTTGCAGCGTACATAAAAAAGTATCAGTATCACAATAACTAACGATGGAAAAATTATTTGTTTTTCTCTGTATAAGCTTTATAGCATCACATGGGTGCATACAATTCAGGCTCTCGCCCGTACCCAACTGGCCGATATTTATTGAATTTGCAAATAGGTATTTAAATAAAAAATTATGATAAAAAATATTCTCACAGTTGTTCTCTTGTTGGCTTTTTCATGCAATCAAAACAAAGGTGTACAAACAGCAACAACAGCAAGTAAAGGTTTGAAGGATTATTATAAAAACTTTTTTCCTATTGGTGTTGCGGTTACACCCCGTAATCTCTCAGGTGATGAAGGGAATTTGGTATTGCAGCAATTCAATAGCCTCACACCTGAGAATGCAATGAAGATGGCCCCGATCCATCCTGAAGAAAATCGTTATTCCTGGAAAGATGCAGATTCAATAGTCAGCTTTGCACAACATCATAATTTAAAAGTGAGAGGTCATAATCTTTGTTGGCACAGCCAGGCACCGCAATGGATGTTTGTTGATAAAGATGGAAAAAAAGTAAGCAAAGAAGTTTTGTTACAGCGTTTAAAAGAGCATATCACAACAGTTGTAAACCGCTACAAAGGAAAAATTTATGCATGGGATGTTGTGAACGAAGCTATCTCTGATAACCCCGGAGAATATTTGCGAAACTCAATGTGGTTACAAATATGCGGCGAAGAATATATTGCCAGGGCTTTTGAATATGCACACGAAGCAGATCCCGATGCAATTTTATTTTACAATGATTACAATGAAATAAGTGCTATAAAAAGAGAAAAAATTTACAGGCTTGTAAAAAATTTAAAAGATAAAGGTGTGCCGGTGAGTGGTGTAGGATTGCAGGGTCATTGGGCCATTAATGAACCATCCGAACAGGAATTGGACAGCACATTAAAAAGATTTGCGGACCTCGGAATTAAAATTCAGGTAACAGAATTGGATATTTCCGTTTATCCAAAAGAGCACAATGCACGGGAAAGAAAAGCCGAAGATGCAAACACAACCTTTAATCCTGAAAAAGAAAACAATCAAATGGCAGTGTATAAAATGTGCTTTCAACTTTTTAGAAAATATAAAAAAGTTTTGTCAGGAGTAACCTTCTGGAATATTTCTGACAGGAGAAGCTGGCTCGATGATTTTCCTGTTCGGGGAAGAAAAGATTATCCCTTATTATTTGATAAAGATCTTAAACCTAAAAAAGCTTTTTGGGAAGTGGTGAAATTTTAAAAATTATTTTGTTCATTTTTTCAGGGACACACCAAACCCTGACAGGAGGACGAAGTTAAAACCAATAATATATTTCAGAAGCACAGTCAGGTGCGGATACCTGCCTGGAAAATGTTTAAAAGCATCAGGCGTATTACTCTAAGATTGAATAATTTAAAGAAAACTGGCAGGTGAGATACCTGCCAGAAATTGGGATGATTATTTTATCCTATTTTTGAGATACTGCTTATACTTTTCAAGCTGACATTTAACCAGAATTTTTCTTTTACCAAAACCATGAACTATACATCCGGCCTTATATCTTTTAGGTTTTTACTGCTTACCCTTTTTTGTTGCATGGTTTATACTGCACCTGCACAGCTACAGGCAAGCTTTACGGTGGATAAACAAGCAGGCTGCTCACCGCTAAGTGTAAAATTTATCAATACAACTACCGGCGCCTCAGCATCAGCATCATGGGCATGGAATTTTGGAAATAGTAATTCATCTGTTTTTAAAGATGCGGGAGCTACTTACTTTACTGAGAAAACTTATACAGTTACTTTAACGGTTAAAGATGGTGCTAA
>JBDSAQ010000312.1:0-6146 GCA_039922095.1 Ginsengibacter sp.
TTACTTTCAGGATCACTAAAAGGTAAATTTGCAAGCCAGTCATGTACATTCAAACGATTACACCCACCCGTGCTGCAACCCCCGTTACTTTTACATCCACCAGGCTTACCACCTGATGCGGTACCACAACTTGTGCAACTCATATCTGCAATAAATTAATAATTAATAAAATTCCCTGACAGGAAGAGGAAAGAATTGTAGAGGCATTAATTTTTCATAGCATTATCGTACCGGCATTGCTCCATTGTGCTGCAAACTATTGAACTGTTTTTGATTGTGATATTTAAGACCGACATATAATAGTTGTAGTTGAATAAAATGCCATAACGTTTTGAATATTGACCCCGAAAGCTTTTAAAACTAATTAGCAATCCTCACTCTATTTCCTTTTCTCAATTAATCAAAATTAATGAATTATCCTTAATTATATGATAGAGCCGTATGGAGAGTGCATGAAATAACATTTTTGCATGGGCATTTCGTTCAATGTAGTAAGTGGCTTTGTCCAGTTCATTAATTATTGCATCCTGTGCTTCAAGGTTGCATATTTTATTTAACCTTACAGCAAAATCCTTATCCTTATCAGATATACTATTGGTTAACTTATTTTCATGATTACTATAATCAGATCCTATTCTTAACCTGATTGCTTGCTGCAGCAGGTGAATAAAATAGCGAAGAAATTGCTTTTGCTTTTCACGTCCAAGCTTATTCATTTCATCAATCCATTTTACCTGTGCTATCGGGCCTCCTTTAACGATACTATTAAGCCAATCCCTTACAATGGTTTGCCAGTCCTCATCTGCATGTTGAAGCATCTGCCGGGCTTCCCTGTAATTGCCTTCACATACAAAGGATATTTGCTTCGCTTTTATTTCATCAACATCATTTTTTGTTATCAGCGCCAGCTCAATTTCACTATCAGATAAAGAAGGTATTTTTATAAGTTGTGTTCTGCTCAAAATGGTAGGAAGAATATCATTCTCATTTTCAGCTACAAAAATAAATAAGGTGTCAGGCGGAGGTTCTTCTATTAATTTTAAAAGTTTATTTCCCTCTTTCCCTAAAAATTCGGGCATCCACATCACCAATACCTTATATTGACTTTCAAAACTTTTTAAATTTATTATATGGCTAATCTCTTCACATTCTTTAGCGGTAATATTTCCCTGTTTGTTTTCGGCTGAAATAAATTGCAGCCAATCATACACATTCCCATAAGGATTACCCTTGATAAATTCTCTCCATTGCTTTATAAAATCCCCGCTTGTAGATACTTCGCCACTTTTTCCTGTAATTACCGGAAAAGAAAAATGTATATCGGGATGTATTAATTGATTTGCTTTTATACAGGCCGCACAAAATCCACAGGAATCAAGCTCCCTCCCAGCCTCCCCCATTAGGGGATGAGAAGGATCTTCTGCAAATAAACTATGTGCTGACTGCTGGGTTTCTTTAGCTGAAATACACACTATATATTGTGTAAAAGCAAGCGCAAGCGATAAGGAACCGCTACCTTCTTTACCTAAAAATAATAAAGCATGGCTGAGCCTGTTTTGCCCTACCATACTTATCAGTTGTTCTTTTACGTGGTGCTGGCCAATGATATCTTTAAACTGCATGGGTGCAAATATATTTCAGGCAGTATCCTTTTTTAATCAGAAAAAAGATAAAGGCAATACTTACAATATAGGTGGGTAATTAATTTAAAAGCTTTACTATCTCATCTCCCATTGGTGAAACTTTACTATCAAATTTGGCGATCAATATTCCGTTTTCATCTAATAAGAACTTACTAAAATTCCATTTTATTTCTGCATCTAATACGCCATTTTCATCTTTATGGGTAAGCCATTTAAAAATCGGTGCAATATCATCTCCTTTAACAGAGACCTTAGCTGCCATAGGGAAAGTAACACCATAATTTTTTTTGCAAAACTCCTGAATTTCGCCATTAGTACCTGGCTCCTGCTGCCCAAAATTATTTGCAGGAAAACCGACAATCACTAATTTATCGCTATACTTATCATATAATTTTTCCAACAATTCATACTGCGGTGTATAACCACATTTGGAAGCGGTATTAACTACCAAAATTTTCTTACCCTGGAATTTTGAAAAATCAATAGTACCTCCATCTAAGGCCTCTACTTTAAACTTATAGATAGAATTACTATTTACTAAGGAATTATTATTAAATGGCTTTGAGTGATTTGATGATGTAAATAAAACCAATGCGGTAACTATTATTTTAAACATATGATAATTTTTAAACGAAGTTAAGGAAGAATACTGTTAGAAAAGAGGCAAAACTGTACTTAGAGGTATTAACTTTTTTTTTGTAGAAAATTTTCTATTTTTTTTATTTCCCTATTCCTGCAATCTATATATCGTGTCAGACAATTAATTTTTTTAAAAATCGTTTTGATTTATACTTAAAATGCGCTTTGCAGCTTAACGGGCCCGCTTTTTTAAATTAAAAAATATTATGAAAATTTGCTGGAATACAATTTTTTTATTGACGTTGATCCCGTTTTTTGGATTATCCCAAAATAAACATTTAAAGTTTGAACACCTGCAAACAGACGCAGGCCTTTCACAAAGTAATGTAATTTCTATTTTGCAGGATAGCCGCGGATTTATGTGGTTTGGCACCCGGGATGGTTTAAATAAATACGACGGATATAAATTTACGGTGTACAAGAATGATCCTAAAAATAAAAATAGTATAAGCAATAGTTATATTCCGGAGATTATTGAAAGTAAAAATGGTGATTTGTGGATTGCAACCTGGGGCGGAGGATTGAATAAGTTTGACCGAAAAAAAGGAATATTCATTTCATATAAGAATGATGCAAAGAACCAAAATAGTATTTCAGGTAATTTTATTACATCACTTAAAGAAGATAATAATGGCAATATATGGGTGGGTACTGAATCGGCAGGTTTAGATATGTATGAAAGAGGAAAAGGAGTTTTTGTACATTATAAATTCGACAGCAATAATATTCGATCATTAAGTGATGATTTTATAAAAACAATTTATGAGGATAAAGAAAAAAAATTATGGATTGGCACAAAGCACGGCGGCCTCAATTTATTTAACACAAATAATAAAACATTTACCCGTTTTAAACATGAAGATAATGTTGCCACTTCGCTTTCTTTCGATGAAGTGAATACAATTTTTGAAGATAAAAAACAGCAGTTATGGATAGGAACAAACGGAGGTGGTGTTGATTTATTTAACCCGAAAAATAATGAATTCCGGCATTACAAAAACGATTCCCGCAATTCAAATAGTTTGTCCCGAAACCAGGTACGTGTCGTTAACGAAGATGATGAAAATAATATCTGGATAGGAACAGAGAATGGTGGTTTATCTATCCTAAATCCTGCCACAGGAATATTCAACACTTATGTTTATGATGAAATTGATAACACAAGCCTCAGCAATAATTCTATTTATTCTATTTGTAAAGATGCTAAAGGTAATATGTGGCTGGGCACCTTTTCTGGCGGTATTAGTTTTATAAACCGCGATAACCAGTTTGTTCATTTTAAACATACTTCTTTAAATAATAGCCTGAGTGATAACAAAATTTTATGCATCTACGAAGATTCAAAAAAGAATATATGGATCGGAACAGATGGAGGTGGAGTGAATTTATTTGATCCTGTCACAGGCAATTTTACCCATTATCTTCATAACCCTGCTAATCAAAATTCCATATGCGGAAATTATGTTTTAAATATATGCGAAGACAGCCAGAACAATTTGTGGATAGGCACATGGGGAGATGGCGTAACAGTATATAACAAAGAGAAAAATACTTACAGGCATTTTAAAAACGATCCTGCTAACCTAAACAGTTTAAGCAGCAATAATGCATGGAGTATTTATGAGGATAAGGATAAAAACATTTGGATTGGAACTTATGGCGGGGGATTGAACCGATACAATGCAGCCAATAGCTCTTTTATACGATACAAGTATGCTGAAAACAATTCTGCAACGGGCATTAACAGCAATAATATTAATTCTTTTTACGATGACAGTAATGGCCATTTGTGGATTGGCACGGAGAGCGGCGGTTTAAATATGCTCGATAAAAAAACTGCAACTTTTAAACATTATTTGCATGATGACAATAACAAAAATACTATTGCCAGCAATATCGTTGGTCATGTATACCAGGATGAGAAGGGCATACTGTGGATAGCCACAGGATCGGGCCTTTCAGCTATGAATATCAAAACCAATGTTATAAAAAATTACACCATTGAAGACGGATTACCGGGCAATAATATTTTTGGAATACTTGGCGATGATAAAGGCAACTTATGGATAAGTACCAATAAAGGTATTTCTGGTTTTAATCCTGCCACCGGTACATTCAAAAATTACGGAATAGTTGATGGGCTGCAGGGTAATGAATTTAAAGATCAGGCTTTTTGCAAAAGCAGTTCGGGTGCATTTTATTTTGGTGGCAATAATGGTTTTAATGTATTTTATCCCGGCCGGATAAAGGCTCCGGCATTTGATCCTCCTTTAGTGTTAACCGGTTTTCGCATATTCAATAAAGAAGTTCCTGTTGCGTCAGATAGTATCAACTCTCCATTGAAAAAAGATATTACTGAAACAAAATCAATTACGCTTCCATACAGCAGTTCTGTTATTGATTTTGAATTTGCTTCCTTAAACTATACAAATGATGGGAAAAAGCGGTATGCATACATGCTTGAAGGCTTTGATAAAACATGGAACGAATCCAGCGATAAACGTTCTGCAAGCTATACAAACCTCGATCCCGGAAGATACATTTTTAAAGTAAAAGGTTTAAATAATTCAGGACAATGGTCATCTCACATTTTAAATCTTGAATTGATAATTACTCCGCCTTTTTGGTTAACCTGGTGGTTTAAAATGCTGGTGGCGATAACTGTTGTGGGCGGCTGTATAGTGTTTTATAAAATTCGAATACGTACTATTAAAGCCCAAAAAAGAATGCTGGAAAAGCAAGTGGAAGAACGTACAAAACAATTAGTGCATTCAACACAGGAAGAACAAAAAGCAAGAATTGAGGCCGAAAAAGCACGCCAGGATTCCGAGCTGGCAAACCAGGCAAAGAGCGTTTTTCTTGCTACGATGAGTCATGAAATAAGAACTCCTATGAATGGGGTAATTGGAATGTCTTCCCTGCTTGCCGAAACTACACTTACCGACCAGCAACGTGACTATACCAATACTATTACTACCTGCGGTGAAAGTTTGCTAAATGTAATCAATGACATTTTAGATTTTTCTAAAATTGAATCAGGTAATATGGAATTGGAGCAGGAGGATTTTAATTTGCGTGCGTGTATAGAAGATGTATTGGACATCTTTGGTACTAAAGCGGCGGGTATTGGAATAGACCTCGTATACCAAATTGATAACGATGTTCCATTACAGATTGTGGGAGATGATTTAAGGCTAAGGCAAATAATAACAAACCTCGTGAGCAATGCAATGAAATTTACTCAAAAAGGGGAAGTATTTGTAGGAGTACATTTGATTAAATCAGATGAATTAGCAAATCTGACATTGCAATTTGAAGTAAGGGATACTGGTATAGGTATTCCTCCTGACAAATTGAATCGCTTATTTAAAGCATTCTCCCAGGTTGATTCGTCAACTACCCGAAAGTATGGTGGTACAGGCCTGGGGCTTGCCATTTCAGAAAAATTAGTAAAATTAATGGAAGGTGAAGTTCAGGTTGAAAGCGAGGTAGAAAAGGGATCCACATTTTCATTTACTATAAAAACCACTATAGGCAAAAAGGTTCTTAAAGTTTATACTCAATATGATATGGCAGACCTGCAAAATAAAAGAGTATTGGTTATTGATGATAATATCACAAACCTGGCGATTCTTAAAAACCAGCTTGAACTTTGGAAATTGATACCCATACTTGCGGATTCAGGCGAAGAAGGATTGGAAATTTTATCAAAAGATGCTAAAATTGAACTGATACTTACAGACATGCAAATGCCCTTTATGGATGGAATTCAACTGGCAAAAAATGTTAGAAAGGTATACCCTTCAATTCCTATTATCCTGCTTAGCTCCGTTGGTGAGGATTATAGTAAAGACGAACTTTTCA
>JBDSAQ010000313.1:0-2646 GCA_039922095.1 Ginsengibacter sp.
GTAAATGCCTACAACCAGGATATTGGCATTAACTCCACCTATGAACATTTCAGCACTTATAACGGCCAGGAAGCCGACCCTGAAATATCCAATCAAACCATACAGGATGTGGTATTTTATTTGCAAACCCTTAAGGCTCCAATTCAGCGAAACCAGGATGATCCTGATGTACAGGCCGGAAAAAAAATATTCATTGATATTAGCTGCGGCAAATGCCATACACCTGAAATGAAAACCGGGAACTTTCCCATAGCGGCATTATCTGATAAAACATTCTTTCCTTTTACTGATATGCTTTTGCATGATATGGGCTCAAGCTTAAACGATGGTTATACTGAGGGCTCAGCATTAACAGCAGAATGGAGAACACCGGCTTTGTGGGGCTTGGGCTTATCACAAAATTCACAGGGGGGAAAGGTTTTCCTAATGCATGACGGTCGGGCAAAAAGTATAGAACAGGCAGTTAATTTGCACGGAGGCGAAGCAGCGCAAAGCAAACAAAGTTTTGAGCAATTAAATGATAACCAAAAAGCCCTTCTGATAAAATTCTTAAAGTCACTGTAAGCAACTAAATATGAAAAGAAGAGAGTTTATTAAACATAGTTGTACAGGTTGCTTATCAATATATGCGCTGCCATTAATGTTTAGCAGTTGTGCGATGCTTACAGATACTACAGGCAAAATTGTAGAAGATGGGCTTACCTTAAGCACAGAAGAATTCATAATAAAAGATAAGGGCAACAGTGCTTACAGGTCGTTTCTGGTAGTTAGGAATGATATGCTGCTGTACCCCGTTTGCATTTACAGGTTTAATGAAAAGCAATACTCAGCATTATGGATGAAGTGTGCACACCAGGGTGCTGAACTGCAGGCATCAGGTGATACTTTACACTGCCCTGCACATGGAAGCGAGTATAACAATAAAGGACAAGTGACTAACGGTCCTGCAGTAAACAATCTCAGGGTGTTTCCTGTAACAGTAAATGACAAAGAGATATTTATTGATTTAAGAAAACAATCATGAAACTGCTCAACATATTAACGGTACTCTGTTTATTTTTCTTATCCTCAAAAGCACAAATAGATCCGGTGTTATTAAGAACATCTTCCAATGACACAGGAAATCTTAAACTCAATATGGATGCGGTGTATGACCGTCCATTTATACAAGCAGGTAAACTGCCGGTTTCATTAGGGGGATATGTAGAAGGCAATTATCAATACGTTGGGGTAAATGGAATAACAGAAGGGCATCAATTCCAATTCAGAAGATTGACATTATTTGTTTCATCAACAATTTACAGGCGCTTAAAGTTTCTTACAGAAATAGAATTTGAAGAGGGTGCTAAAGAGATTAACATAGAATTTGCCTCGATAGATTTGGAAATTGATCCATTGCTGAATTTAAGGGGTGGAATAATTATGAACCCAATAGGTGCGTTTAATCAAAACCACGATGGCCCTAAATGGGAATTTGTAGACAGACCGATTGCAGCAACGCAAATGTTGCCCGCTACCTTTAGTAATGTTGGATTTGGTTTATATGGAAAGAAGTACATAAGCAATTGGGTATATGCTTATGAAACTTATCTTACCAATGGCTTTGATGAAAGTATCATAGACAATCCGGAGAACAAAACTTTTTTACCTGCCACTAAAAGGAATGCTGAACGATTTGATGAGAGTTTTAATGGCACTATGTTATTTACGGGCAAATTCGCATTGCGTAACCGCAGGATAGGAGAGATAGGTTTGTCGTATATGGGAGGCGTTTATAATAAGTTTGAGGAGGATGGATTAGTCCTCGATAAAAAGCGAAGAGTAAATATATATGCCATAGATTTCAATACCACAATTCTGCGGTTACATACATTCATAAATGCGGAATACGCAGTAGTGAGAGTTAATATCCCCGAAACGTATTTCGAGCAATTTGGCAGAAGGCAACATGGGGGGTTTATAGATATAGTTCAACCGGTTTATAAGAAGCCAATATTAGGTTTTGATAAATCAGTTTTTAATGTTGCGCTAAGATTTGAACACGTAGATTGGAATAAAGGTACATTCAGATCAACAGGAGGAAAGATAACAGATGATATACTTTCCATATCCCCTGCCATTAGCTGGAGACCAGCGCCCCAAACTGTTTTCAGGTTTAATTACAAGTATAGTTTCCAAAAAGATTTATTAGGCAACCCACCATCAAGGGTAGGAACAGTGCAGTTTGGATTATCTTCTTATTTTTAATACAGTTTAATAAGTAAAGCTTAAATGGTAAGATAAAGGGCTTTATAATTTATGCCTCTTCTATTGACTTCCTACCTTAAAAAAAATTAGCAGGATAAATATTTATTCTGATTGCTACTTACAACAATCCTTTTTGGTAAAAAAGAATTTCAATATTCTTAAAAAACTAAAAGATATTCTTTGGATAAAACTCATAAATTATTTTTTGGCAAAAACATTCAGCAGGTTATACTCCAGACGCACCATAAAATTATTGTTGCTCAACCTGCTCGTGTTACCGGCTATTTGTGTACGGTAACCAACATCAACTCTTGCGATGCTATTAAAGATAAACTGTACAGCAGGCGCTATATCCATATATGATTGCTTCTTATCTGTAAAAGTTTGTCCGAGCATTTC
>JBDSAQ010000314.1:0-4209 GCA_039922095.1 Ginsengibacter sp.
TAATCAATTTGCAAAACAACAAAAGGTACATCGAAGTTTGACTCAGCCTGCTGTACATAAGTAGAATATTTTAATTCAGTAAGGCTGGATAAAAGTGTTCCTGAATATTGTGTATTTCTCATTCTCGCAAACTTTCCTGCCCCAAAAACCGGCGCTGACATTTGTACGCTGCCCCTTTGCAATGGTGGTATTGATGGTCCATTCACAAAATAAACACGGGAAGGGACAGGTTCTTCCTTCACCCACCCATTCATATTGCAGGGTGTAACTGTTACAATTGTTTGAGAAAAAATAGTTGATGAACAAAAAACTGTTAATAGGAGAAACAGTTTCCTAAAAAGCGGAGTTTGAGTAATCATAAAAAATGTTTTAAAATTTTAGAAAAAGAGTTTTTAAAAATCAGATCAGAAATGATCACATCTGTTTGCCAAACTATCAGTAGTTATTTGTTCCCTTTAAAGCCCAATTTTATAAATGCAATTTTATTTCTCCCACTCTATCACCAAGATCCTTTCCTAACGAAAGTCCCATATTAATTGAAGGCAAATAATGAATGCCACCATAACGGCGTGACATCCCTGCTTCTTCTGCTGCTTTAAATATGCTGGGGTATGTTCTGGGAGTCCAGCCCCGAAAATCATATGTATGATCTGTAACTGATACATTGTCTCCCAGCACTCTTGTTAAAGCCTGCATAACCGAGCCTGTTATAAATGCATGACCAGCCGGATATTCAGGATGCGGTGGCGTAGGTATAAATGGCAGCCAGTTGGGATCAATTAATTTGCGAATGTATGTTACTGGTCTAAGGAGATTATATGTATATTTTGATTTAAAACATACAATAGTTGCATCTCTTTCTGCTATCCCAACTTTTGCATACGCTTCGGCAGCAACTGCCAGGCCCACTCCTGATTTTTCTAATGCTTGCGTCACAAATGAAAAATCATGCCCCGGAGGGGTATAGCCTGTTCCATTGCCCTGATCAACCCAAAACATAGCAATATTCTTTTGTTCTGTTGTTAACGTTTGGGAGACGTCGTAAATATCTTTTACTATCTTATAAAAATCAGAATTGACGATTTCAGAATAAGGAGCGGGAAAGGCAGGTGCAATACTTGTTAAATGTGCCGTTAGGAAAGGCCGGGCAGTGGATAAATATGGATTTATTCCGCTTGCAAAAGCCGGAGGTGCAGGCACCCAGGCACCAGGAAAAACCGGGGGAACATACCCTGCATTTGATGGATTAAAATTATCCGTTAATGACCAATTGTAAATCGCTGTTGCTATGCTTCGTCCAAAAGTTTGTGAACGGGTAAAACTTGCAGCACCTGTTTCTGATTTTAATTTATCATTATAAGCATTTTCTAAAGAGTCAATGCTTGCATTATTGGCTGTAGTTAGTCCTGTATTATATGAACGTAGCATAGCGGCCATTGCAGCATTAGCGCTTACCTGCCAGTTATAGTTGTTGCTATTTTCTTTGGCGGGCATTTGTGGCATTTGATACAATTTTGTGGAAAGACTTACTGAGTTTTTTAATTCATATCGTACTGACTCATACAAGCCAACACCGATGTATCCAAAATATGCACCATTCAATGATGAATTTCGCTCGAGTAAAATGCGCAGCTGTAATTTGTACCAATCAAGTGCTACATCAGCTTTTGCGCCTGTTTCATCTGGAGTATCCAGGTCATGCTTCCTGCAACTGTCAACAAAGGTTACTGCAGTAATTGCCAGGATAAAGAGAATCTTTTTCATTTTTCAATTTTTTAGTGATTAATTAATAGAATACAGTTCAGTTGTTAGATTATTTAATGCCCCTGCAAAGAAGCTATTCGGCTTATTCCGTTTATCATAATAGCCAGTGCTTCTACGCCGCTTCTAATTGTCGCAAAACAATTTGAAAGGGAAACAGTATTGTTAGAAAACTTAAAAATGGAAACAAAAAAATCGAATGGTTTCTTGTAAATGAAACCTTATTTAACGTCAGCTCTGAAGTAAACCGACCTCTCTATTTTGGAAGTATTGAAGTTTCCCAATAACCTTAAAGCGACTTACAATGGAAATTGCTATCGAAGGTTGAGTTGATGCTGTGGAATATTTATTAACCTATTTTATTGGAACATTTTTAGAAAGCAGTGAATAAGGGAATAGAAATAAGTTTCAAAATAAAATGGTACACTACAAAAATATCATAACAAAAAGTCATCACTTTTATTGGAAAAAATACTTTTTGATGGTAATTTATAAGAAATCTTCACTCTTATTGTAGGTGTAATAAGATTGAATTGTTCACAGGAGATACAAAGGATAGCTAAACATGAATTACCTATAAAGCTTTTGAATATTTAATCTAACTTTTTATTACTCTTCCTCAAAGCCTTAAACTCAGAACCTTCTTTCCATTTAGGCCATGTGTTTTCAAAAGCTAACCTTTTGCCTATTAAAAAAAGTAATTCCATATCTTTAAAACCTCCTGCAAATGTCCATGAGGAATCAAAATTATCTGATGCCTGGTGGTAATAATTTGCTGTATAATCATCCTTAAGCTTCCTGCCATATTCTTTTCCTTTGCCGGCCACATCTATACCGCTTGCAATATCTAAAGCCGGTACTCCCGCTTTTGCAAAACTAAAATGATCAGAACGGAAATAATGTCCTGCTTCAGGATGTGCTTCCGCAGCAATATACCGTCCTTCTTTCTTCGCTTCTTCCATTACGTAATCCTCAAGATCAGATTGGCCCTGGCCAGTTATTACTATATCATTCGTAATGTCATGAGGATTTATACCATCCATATTTATTTCGGCAACAGTTTTATTATGCGGATATAAAGGATTTTGTGCATACCATGCCGAGCCTAAAAGTCCCTGTTCTTCTCCTGTAACAGAAAGAAAAATTATAGTGCGTTCAGGCGGTGTTTTAAGATTTTTGAAAGCTCTTGCTAATTCAAGAAGCGCAGCGCTTCCACTGGCATTATCATAAGCGCCATTATAAATTGAATCACCTTTGGCATCAGGCTTTCCGATGCCCAGGTGATCCCAGTGGGCTGTATAAATTATGTATTCATCCGGATGTTTTGTTCCGGTTATTTTAGCAATTATATTTTGAGATGTATTAAAAACCGCATTAGTTTTTATTTCAGTTGATAATTTTACACCTAATGGAACAGCCTTAAATCCCCGTTCGGCTGCTAATTTTTTTAAAGTGCTATCCTTCCCTGCAGCTTTTAATAATTTAGCAGCGGCATCTTCTGTTACCCAGCCCTGCATCCTGCAGTGGTATTGATCTTTGCCTCTTGTATCAAGATATAAATTAGAATAACCCCACGAACTTTGTACCACGCTGAATGGATATGAAGCAGCCACAGTATTATGTATAATAAGACAGGCTTTTGCGCCCTGCCTTTCGGCCTCCTCGTATTTATAAGTCCAACGTCCATAATAGGTCATTGTTTTACCTTTAAAAAGAGTAGAATCATCTATATCATACCCCGGATCATTTACCATAACCAGAACCACCTTGCCTTTTACATCTATGCCGGCATAATCATTCCAATTATATTCGGGAGCTACAATACCAAACCCTGCAAATACTACTTCATCATTACTTAAAGAAATAACTGAATCAGTTAACTGGGTAGAAAGAACATAATCAGTGCGGTATGCAAGATTGAACTCACCTGCCGGTGACTGTACTTTCATCACAGGATTTGCCATAACAGTTATTTCCACCATCGGCACTTTCTGTATATAGCTGCTTCCATTTGCAGGTTCCAGTTGCAATCCTGCAAAAATAGATTGCATATAATCCGCTGTCCTCGTTTCTCCTATAGTAAAAGGTCTTCTGCCTTCAAATGAATCAGAAGCAAGCATTTTTATGTGCATGGCAAAACTGTCTTTGCTAAACAGGTTTACATCATCAGAATTACTTGAGGAAGACTCGTTTGAAGTACATGATGCAGAAAAAACTATTGCAAACAGGGATGATAATATTAAATATTGGCCTCTCATACAGATGAATTTAATTTTTGGTAAATGTAGTTTTTAACCTGACGTTCAATAATTCTTTAAATAAATTAATATGTATAGGCGTTTAGTCATCCCAAATTTTTCTATATTTGGCTGTGGAAATTAGGGATAAATTTACTGGTGTGAACTCAATAAAATTCAATCAGTATTTTAAAACAGAAGAAGACTGTTT
>JBDSAQ010000315.1:0-3682 GCA_039922095.1 Ginsengibacter sp.
GTTATCAGATTTCTGGAATGGAAGATACCAAACCATTAATTTATGTAACCAGGTTCTTGATAACATTCCGGCTATTTCAATGGACGCAACCTTAAAAGGTCGTTATATGGCCGAAGCAAAATTTATCCGTGCATATGAATATTTCAGATTAGTGCGTGCTTTTGGAGATGTTCCACTCAGGTTAAGTGTACCAAAAGATGCATCTGAATATAATCTCCCAAGAACGCCGAAGGCGCAGGTGTGGGCGGCTGTTGAACAAGACCTTACTGATGCTGCAAGTGTGTTGCCGGCAAGTTATTCCGGGGCTGATATAGGACGGGCAACAAAAGGAGCAGCTCTTGCTTTTCATGCTAAAGCTGCTATGTACCAGGCAAAATGGGCAGATGTAAAAACATATACAGACCAGGTTATTGGTTTAGGATATTCACTGCTTTCTAATTATGAACAAGTATTCAGGATCGCAAACGAAAATTCTTCTGAATCTATTTTTGAAATTCAGGCTAAGCATATTCCCGGCAATTGTGATGCATCAAACTCTCAATATTCACAAGTACAGGGCGTAAGAAGTGTTGCCCGTGGTGGATGGGGCTTTCATGTTCCCACTACTGACCTGGCGAATGCTTATGAAGCGGGCGACCCGAGAAAAGATGCTACTATTATTTTCAGGGGAGAAACTACACCTGAAGGAGATGCTATTCCCTCCACCGTCCCTAATCCGATGTATAATCAAAAATCGTATGTGCCTTTCACCGATCCTAATAATCAGGATTGTAACGAAGGGTCTGATCAAAATATCCGTGTAATGCGCTTTGCAGAAGTTCTTTTAATGAATGCAGAAGCAAATAATGAACTGGGTAATTTACCAGCCGCATTAGCATCACTTGAGAAGGTAAGAGCAAGAGCAAGGGCCGGTAATAATTTAATTCTTCTTCCCGTAACAACAACAGATAAAGCTGCTTTACGAACTGCTATCTGGAATGAAAGAAGAGCAGAATTAGCGATGGAATTTGACAGGTATTTTGATGTAATACGCCAGGGCAGGGCACAAACTATATTTGGACCTTTGGGCTGGAAGCCAAATAAAAATGAAGTATGGCCGATCCCGCAAAGTGAAATTGATTTGAGTGCAGAAACATTGACGCAAAATCCCGGATATTAATTTTAAACAATTTCAAACCATGATCATGAAAAAGAAATTTATAAAAGAAAGCTTACTGCTGGTGATGATTAGTGGTATGCTCTCCACTTCCTGTTATAAAAAATTTGATCCAACAACCTATCAGCCTGCGTTTACGATTAATGGTTATACTTCTGTAGTAGAAATTGGAGCAGGCAGCCTGGTTGGCTACTGGTCTTTCAATGGTAACTACGTTGATAGTGTTTCAAATACAGCGGCAACAGGGGTTAATACAAGTTTTACCGGTGGCTTTAAAGGCCAGGCTTTACAAGGCTCTTCTAATGGCTACGTAATTTCCGATCTGCCAAACGCAATTAAAAACCTCAATAGTTTTACCATTGATTATTGGATAAACACTCCTATAAACAGTACCGGAATTCTGACTCCGATTACTATTTCACGTACCGATCAATTTTGGGGGGCTCTGGATATGTTTGTTGAAAATGGAAGCACTGCTACAAGTGGAAATCTGAAAGTACACTTTAACGGGCAAAGTGAAGTATGGTTTACAAACGGAATGATTTCAAATCCGTGGGGTACCTGGCAGAACATAGGACTAACCTATGATGCCGCAAGTTCCACATTTACCCTATACCAGGGAGGAAGTGTGGTAGCTACTCAAACAGCAGCAGGCCTGGGTAACCTTGTATTTCCAAATACTGCAACCAAAATTATTTTTGGCACTGAACAATTTCAGGCCACACCAAGTCTCGGAACAGCGGGTGGCAACCAGGGTTGGGCAAGTTATTTAACAGGGCAACTGGATGAAGTAAGGATTTATAACAAGGCTTTAAAAGCATTAGATATCCAGGCGTTAATGGTTTTACAAGGCAAAGGAAAATAAAATTTAATTCATTAATTTATTATCATCTATTATGAAAAGTAGTATTTATATTTTATCGATTTTTCTGCTTGGGTTAGCAGTTTCAAGTTGTAAGAAAACAGGTAGCGATAGTGGCATACAGGTAGCTGCAACCACCCCAACAGTTACCACGACAGATGCTACCAATATAAATGGTATTACTGCAACCGTAGGAGGCAATGTTACCAGTGATGGCGGTTCGTTGGTAAAGGAAGCTGGCATAGTTTATAGCACAACAAGTGGAGTAGACACTTCTAAAAATAGAACTCCCAACTACACCATATCCGGAAAGTTTTCTGTTGTATTGAAAAACTTATCGTTGCTCACCAAGTATTATTATCGGGCGTATGTTATAAATGAAAAAGGATTAATCTACGGTGATGAAAAATCGTTTTTTGTCCCTGTGAACGGATTCAGCTCTTCCTCACAGGTAGCAGCGTCCAGTTTAGTTGCCTATTGGGGATTTAATGGTAGTTACATTGACAGCGTTTCTAAAGTATTGGGTACTCCTAATCACGCATCAGCATTGAGTTTCGTCCAGGGACAAATCGGCCAGGCAGTTCAGGTGGCAAGCCCTGGTTATGTAAATTCAAATGTAACCAGCACTATTGCAAATTTAAAGAGCTTTACAACTGTTTGTTGGATTATGCAACCCCCAGGTTTAGCCGGTGGACCTACTACCTACATGCCGTTTTCACTGAATAAAGCCGGATATTCATGGGAGCAAACAAAATTTTTCATGTTGTTTGATACACACGATAACGCATCGAATTCACTTGGCAAGATATGTTTAATGGATCAATGGTTTGACAAGGGCCAGGTTTGGCCGAAAATGTTGGATGGTAACTGGCATCAGATGGCTATTTCATTCGATGGAAGTACCGGAGCATTGAGAGTTTATATAGATGGAAGCTTGTTATCCCAAAGCAGTACTACCGCCTTGAATCCGCAAAACAATTTTGGGGATGCTGATAGTTTTACATTAGGCGGACCTGATGATGCTACAAACACAGCAAATGGCTGGATGAATTCTTTGAGTGGGAACTTAGATGAGTTTAAAATTTTCAACAAAGTCCTTACTACAAGTGACATTCAATCTTTATATGCCCTGCAAAGCCACGGGCTTTAATTTAGGTAGAACCCGAAGTTAATTTAATAGAGGTGCAAAAATTATTCTAACTTATAGTATAATTTTTGCACCTTTCTTTTTTTTATCATTGAAGGAAAGTTTGTTTCCTCCCTGTCGGAGATTTATTATTCAGCGGAGCGAAATAAAGAGAGATAACACCTAACCTAAAATATCTAAATGATGAATAGTGTGACAAAAAGTAAAGAAGCGTTCAATATCTATTATTTTTTATTAATCGGGTTCATAATTTCTTTTACTGGATGCAAAAAATCTCCAACCTCCCTACCACCGCCACCACCACCGCCCCCAACTATCACCAGTTTTGAAGTAAGAAGTCAAACCATTAATTCTATAAGTTTTAATTCGACCAAAACTCTGCGTGGAATAAATAATAACCCGATCATTCAATTATCGTTTTCAGATAAAGTTGATAAAAACTCTGTATCCTCTGCCATATCTTACAACAATAAAAGTCAAAGCTCATCCAATGTTGCTTTTAATGTTTCCTATCAGA
>JBDSAQ010000316.1:0-5710 GCA_039922095.1 Ginsengibacter sp.
TAAGCACCGGATTATGGGTGCAATTATTTTGGCAAGCAACATACCGGCACAGTATACCGCCGCAGACCTTAAGCTTCTTACTGCTCTTGCTCTACAATCTTCTTCTGCTATTGAAAGCGCTTTATTATACGAAAAAAATATAAAGGAGGCACTTGACAGGGAAGAAGCCATGCGCCGCATTCATGAGATAACTGGTAAGTTTGTCCCTTATGAATTTATTCAATCTCTTGGGCATGGTTTAATAACTGATGTAAAATTAGGAGACCAGGTAGAAAAGATCGTCACTGTTTTATTTTCTGATATAAGAGAATATACTACCCTCTCAGAACAAATGACGCCTGAGGAGAACTTTAGCTTTATTTGTTCTTTCAATGAATATATGGGCCCGATTATCCGGCAGAATAAGGGCTTTATAAATCAATACCTTGGCGATGCAATTATGGCTATTTTTCCCGGCAATCCATCTGATGCATTAATTGCAGCAATTCAAATGCAAATAGCAGTTCGGGATTTTAATAAAACACGTGTATTAAACAATCAGGCGCCTGTACAAATTGGTGTGGGTATGCATACAGGGCCGCTTATTATGGGTATAACAGGTGATCATGAAAGATTAGACGCTACAACTATTTCAGATACTGTAAATACAGCGTCACGCCTGGAAAGCCTTACAAAATATTACAAAGCAGGTATTATTATCAGTGAAGAAACTTTACAACAGATTCCTGCTCCTGAAACTTTTCTCCTGCGCCATCTTGGTATTGTTCAGTTAAAAGGCAAATACGCACCCATAAGTATACATGAATGTTTTAGCGGTAACTCTGAATTTGAATTAGAGAAAAAACTTGAAACCCTGCCTTTCTTTAAAACAGCCATATCAAATTATTTGAACAGTTCTTTTGATAATGCGGTAAGTTTATTTCAGGAAGTGCTGAATGCAAATCCGGCAGACCTAACAGCAAAGTTATTTTTGAATAATGCAACAAGCTATTTGCATAACGGTATTCCATTGAACTGGACAGGAGTAGAGCAGATGCATAGCAAATAAATGTGGAAGCTTTTTTTTGTGAATATTTATAAATTATGTAACCATGCGTGATAATTTATTCCGGGATAAATCTGCAAGGGGTAATACTTCCAATGGATGGTTCAATGGATGGAAATTGTTTTTGCATCAATGCCTTTTGCAAAATATCTATGATAAAAACCATTACTTTTTTTTAAAAAATGCAGCACATAAACATACCCAGCCGGCAATAAAGGACAAACCACCAAAAGGAGTTATAATACCAACCCACCTCAAGTTCTGCAAATCATAAGATGTAACATAAGTAAGAAAATATAAAGAGCCGCTAAATAAAATTATTCCTGCAATAAAAAACATACCTGCCCATCTTAATAGTTTACCTGGAGAATCTTTGTATAAGATACCTGTGGCAAGTAATGCAAAAACATGATAAAACTGGTATCGTACTCCCGTTTCAAAAATGCTTAGCACGTCATTTTTTATAGCTTCCTTTAAGGCATGAGCGGCAAAGGCACCAAAAACAACAGATAAAGCGCCAAGAACAGCAGCAGTTTTTAAAAATCCCTTATGCATTACATTCGTTTAAGTTCATTCTTACTTATCACTTATTACTTACCACTTATAACTCCTCTAACTTGCCTGGCAGTCCCGGTAAGGATTTTTCTGAAAGCTCACCAACATTAAATATATATTTAGCCTGTTTATAAAATGGCTCACGTTCTTTTAATTTTTGTTCGATAAAAAAAAGAAGCTCTGACTGGTTAACCTTATTCAATAAAGGCCGGTCTTGTATTTCATTAGTTATTCTATCCAAAATTTCTTTTGCAGATGCCCGAAGATAAACAGTAGTTCCGTGGTCATTCATCCATTGAAGGTTATCAAAAAAACAGGGCGTTCCGCCACCACAGGCTAATATGAAATTAGTTTCCAATAAAAATTCTCTAAGCTCGTATCTTTCTATTTCTCTAAAATAGTCTTCGCCTTTTTTTTCAAAAATTTTAGCTACAGACTGTCCTGTTTTTTTTTCAACCTGCTGATCAAGATCAAAAAAGTTTAAATGATTTTCCTTTGCCCAAATCTTTCCCCAAAAAGTTTTACCACTCCCCATAAAGCCTGTAAGAAAAATCCTGGAATTCATATCAGCTTATTTTTTTCTTTTCAGTTTTATAAATGATCTTGATAATAAATGTCGCTCTACTTTGGGCCATGCCCTTTCAATAAATTTATTCAACTTTTTTATTTTGATGATATCAGCCCTTATCCATACCACCTTTGGGCTAATAGAAGAAGCCACGGCCCTGTAATAAAAATCTGTATCTGAAGTAATAATTATAAGATCATTGTTTCTGGCGTATTGCCATATATCAGTGTCATAGGTGATATTATCAAGTTGAACTGCGTGAGTAAATTTTGGGTTATTCCAGAAAGAAATATCTGAAGGCAACCCTTCATCAATAAGATAATTAAAAAGCATTCATTTAAGCCTTAATAGTTTTGATCACAAAAGGCTTTTCAAAAAAAACAGCATCAAATTCTTTACATGCCTGCAGATCATCTTCTGTTAAATGCGGATAATTTTTTAGTATTTTTTTATCCGTATCACCGGCAATAATAAAATTCATCACTGATTTTACAGTTATACGGGTTCCTTTAATCACAGGCTTTCCGTTACAAATGTCAGGGTTGGATATTATGTTTTTATAAATAGGGTATTCCACTAAGCAATATACAAAAAAGGTTGGATTAGCGTATAAGATGAGCTTGCTCATGCAGAGCAAACCTACGTCGATAAATTTAAGACAGTGAAGAAAAAAATTATTTGGCAATGCCCAATACTTTCAAAAAGTCTTCAGCGCTAATAATGTTAATTCTTGGAAAACCAATAGCTAAGGCTTCTTTAAAATGGCCATCATTTGTTACCAGATAATCTGCATTGCCCGCTACAGCAGTGTCAAAAAATTTATTATCATCAGGGTCTGATGTTATTGCCTTCCATGTATAGTGAATACGTTTATAAATGATATCAGGGGATTCTGCGAATACTTGCATCACTATTTCACTTGCACCTCTGGCAGAACGCTCAAGGAGAATCTCTTCATATTCATGGATGATTTCTTCTGAAATTATCAGTTGATATTTACCTTCTATAAAAGCTTGCCAAATAGGTCTGTACCGGCTTCTTATACCTATAGCAATTATCAGTAGGTTGGTGTCCAAAACAATCTTCATTCCGAACATTTATAAGATGATCTTATATGTTCCTTGCTCCATTTTTCGTATGTTTCTTCACTAAAGTTGTTATCTGTTTCCCAGCTATCCATTACAGCATTTAAGCGTTTGCTTAATAATTGTACTGCGAGGCGTCTCATTTGTATAAAATCTTCTTCCGGCATAGGATCTTTAAATAAACGAATCATATCCAATTGTTGCTCATTTAACCGGGGATTATTTGAACTTACCATAATTTACAAAGATTATATATAGTGAATTTACGAAAAATATTTACCCCTGAATGTATTTTGGGTGCATTCCAAATTGTAGGTGGCAGGTGCGGAGAGGCTGACCGAGAATATTTTGAAGGCTCTGAGAATCGCTTAAATGAAATTTGTCTCAGATACCTATCCGATAATTGAACCGAAGCTTAGCCTTTGAATTTATAAACGCCAAACTTTAAATTATTCAAGATGATTTCCTGATCGTTTTGGTCTGCTGTTTTGTAATTTAATATTATAACCAATTGTGAATGTTACGGGTAAGACTTTAGATACAGTTATAGAGCTTGAATTTTCATAACTGTCTATTCTTTCGGAAAATTCCGGGTTCCTGAAAGGATATAATATTTCAAGAAGAACCTTGTTATTTCGGCTATCTTTTATTTCACAGCCTCCTCCAATTGAAAGCCCGTAATATGTTTTTGACAAATGTGTAAAGTTCTTTATAATGATAACTCCATTATATCCATACATACCTGTGATTACAGGTTGAACTTTTTTACCGGGAAGTTTAAATGAGAGGCCTGCATTATATGCAGGCTCATATAAATTGAATCCAAAACCTCCAAAAATACCTACACTATTAGCAATTACATATTCTCCTCTAATGCCAAAGCCTCCATAATCAAGGCCAGCGCCAAAACCGAAATAGCCGTGGTTAACTGGTTCTTTAATCTCTCTATCAATAATCTTTTCCTGAGCTGAAGTTTTATATATTATTATTATAGCCATAAGTATTAACAGGGAACGATTAAGTATTGCCTTCATGTATTTAGATTTTTATGGTATGTTTTTCAAATATTGATATAAGAAATTTTTTAACTCCAGTCTTGTATTTAAATCTTATGGTGGTTAATCGTATATAAACATAGCAACGTAAAATAAAATTGCAAAATTTTTAATAGTTTTATTCACGCCCATATTTGTCTTCTATTTATATTTTACTTTTAATACATAACCAATCTGCATAAGATATTAAAGATGACTGTTAAAAAAATAGAATCATTTGCAAAATGGATAATTATTACCATAGGTCTATGCACCTTCTGTTCATGCACTACATATTATTATGTAGTACGTCATGCTGAAAGACAAGACACTTCACCAAATTCTCCTTTATCCGCCACAGGCTTACAAAGAGCTGGGATACTTCGTGATAGCTTAATTACAAAAGGAATTGATTTTATATATGCCTCTACTTTTTTAAGAACCCAACAAACTGCTCAGCCACTTGCAACGGCTTTAGGCAAATCTTTACAGATTTATATTCCAGATACTACTAAAAAGTTGATTACAGTTTTAAAACGAATTAAAGGAAAAAGAGTGCTTGTGGTTGGCCATTCAGATACAGTGCCTGAAATAGTGCTGGGTTTAAGCGGTGAAACAGTGCCAGCTATAGCATTTAATGATTTTGATAATTTGTATGTAATAAAAATTAAAAAGCGCCCTTGCTCAAGAAAAAAAATGTGGCATAAAACTTATGGCCTGGCTTCTCCCTGAAAAAATTAAATCATCCTCTTCAAATCAATAAAATTTATACAGCTCAAGAATATAATTATTGTTCTTCTTTACTACTAATGTAAAATATGAGTTGAAGTATTTTACATGAATGCTATTTATTTGATAGTCTGTAATATTTTTACAAAATTTTATTAACGGCAATTCATCAAAATAACAATAGCATACATTCGCAGAATATTAATTAAAAAAGCATGCGTAAGATTTTTAGTGTAATTCTCGTTTTTCACTTTTCACATTTTACGTATAGTCAATCTCCAAAAACATATTCCTCCTCAGAGGTATTTCAGCAAATAAAAAAGCTGAATGTGCTGGCATCGGTTTTATACATAGCAGCGCATCCTGATGATGAAAATACCAGGCTGCTGGCATGGTTAGCAAATGAAAAATTATATCGTACGGGGTATCTTAGTATTACAAGGGGAGATGGCGGCCAAAACCTTATTGGCGATGAGCAGGGAATTGAATTGGGTTTGATTCGTACACAGGAATTATTATCTGCAAGAAGAATAGATGGTGCTGAACAATTTTTTACAAGAGCCTATGATTTTGGCTATAGCAAAAGCCCCGAAGAGACTTTTAAATTATGGGACAAGCAAAAAATATTAAGTGATGTGGTGTGGGTTATCAGGAAATTCCAGCCGGATATAATAATTACCCGTTTTCCAACAAC
>JBDSAQ010000317.1:0-3389 GCA_039922095.1 Ginsengibacter sp.
ATAAAAAAGGAGACAAGCAATTCGCAGGTCTCACATAATTATTAATATTATAATCTCCATAGTATGCGTAAATCTCATTTAATTATATGGAACCAATCAATATGATAAATCTCATAAAATTTATAAATGCGTGAAGAAACCGACATTGATAATTCCAGGAGAAAGTTCCTAAAAAATACTGCTTTAGCTGCTGCCGGATTTATGATATTGCCCAGGCATGTTTTAGGTGGAAAAAGTTTTGTTGCACCAAGCGACCGCTTAATTATTGCAGGAGTTGGGGCTGGCGGCAAAGGAGAAAGTGATATTGCAAACTTCTTTAAAAGCGGAAAAGCTGATATTGCCTTTTTATGCGATGTAGATGACAGACGTGCCGCAACATCAATCAAAAATTTTCCTAAAGCCAAATATTATAAAGACTGGCGTGACTTATTAGATAAAGAATCAAAAAGCTTTGATGCGGTTTCTGTTTCTACTCCCGATCATAACCATGCGGTAGTAGCTTTAGCAGCTATGCAATTAGGAAAACATGTATATGTTCAAAAACCATTAACCCATGATGTATATGAAGCAAGAGTATTAACTGATGCAGCTAAACGCTATAAAGTAGTTACACAAATGGGTAACCAGGGCGCTTCTGGTGATGGTGTCAGGCAATTAATGGATTGGTATAATGCCGGAGTTATTGGAAATGTACATACAGTTTATTGCTGGACGGACAGGCCGGTTTGGCCACAGGGAATCCCATGGCCTTCATCAAAAGCTGATGTGCCAAAAGAGTTAGACTGGAACCTTTGGCTTGGTACTGCTCCTTATAAAGATTATATTGAAAAGCTTATTCCCTTTAACTGGCGTGGCTGGTGGGATTATGGTACTGGAGCCTTAGGGGATATGGGATGCCATATAGTTGCCCCGGCATTTAGTGTGCTTAATCTTCAATATATTTCTGACGTACAGGCAAGTGTGGGAAGTGTATATGTGGATGAATTTAAACGTGGCTATTTCCCCGAAAGTTGTCCACCATCAAGTCATGTAACTATTAATTTTCCCAGAACAAATAAAACAAAAGGCCCTGTAGAATTACATTGGATGGATGGGGGAATACAACCAGAGCGTCCTGATGAATTAGGCCCTAATGATTTATTTGGTGATGGTGGAAACGGAACACTTTTTATCGGTACTAAAGGAAAAATGATGTGTGGCACTTATGGCGCAGACCCTCGCCTGCTGCCACTTTCAAAAAATCAGGAAGTAAAGGTTAAACAAAAAATCTCCCGTGTTCCAAATGGAGCTGAAGGGCATTATGCTCAATGGGTAGAAGGATGTATTGCCGGCTATGGAAATAAACAACTGAGCTCACCTTTTGAAACAGCCGGACCATTAACCGAAGCATTACTGATGGCAAACTTAGCTATAAGGGCTAACGATTTGCGTAAGCCTAAAGCATCCGGCAAAGGCTTCGATTATCCGGGACGTTATATTCAGCTTTTATGGGATAATGAAAATATGAAGGTTAGTAATTTTGATGACGTAAATCAATTCATAAAAAGAGAATACCGGCAGGGCTTTAATTTAAAAGTTTAAAAAAATCATTAAGAGTTTATAGGTCCTCCTAACCCGGAAGATAGAGAGGTTTAAAAAATAAAATTATGAATAGAAGAGAAGCTGTACAGCATATTTCGCTTTTACTGGGAGGCACCATAGTTGGATCAACCTTCTTTTTAAATGGATGTAAAAGTAATACTGATACAAAAGTTGTATTTACCTCAAATGATGAAGCCTACCTTGATGAAATAGCTGACACCATTTTACCTGCTACCAAAACTCCCGGAGCAAAAGCTGCCAAAGTAGGAAATTTTATTACTATAATGGTGAATGACTGTTATACTGAAGATGAGCAAAAGACGTTTCATAACGGCATGAAAAAATTAAATGATCTTTCGGAGAAAACTTATGATAAATCGTTTATCGAAAGTACTCCTCAGCAAAAACACGATCTTCTTGTAAAACTTGATAATGAGCAGAAAGAATACATGAAAACTAAAAAGAAAGAAGATCCGTCCCATTATTTCCGCATGATGAAAGAGCTTACTCTTCTTGGATATTTTACTTCAGAAATTGGCTGTACCCAGGCAAGAAGATATATTGAAAATCCTGGAAGGTATGAAGGCTGTGTACCTTATAAAAAAGGTGACAAGGCCTGGGCTTGATTATCATTTTAAAAAAATCTAATATGCTATACAAAAGAAGGAATTTTATTAAAACAACGGCAGCAGGTTTGGCTATCACTGCTATAACCGGTAATCTTGCCGGTTGCAAATCCACATCCGGATTACATTCTAAAGACAAGCTAAGCGAGTTTGGATTACAATTATATACGTTGCGTGATATAATTCCGAATGATCCCAAAGGAATTTTAAAACAAGTAGCCGATATGGGGTATAAACAAATTGAAGGTTACGAGCATGATAAGCTCGGTATTTACTGGGGGATGAAGAATACCGAATTTAAAAAATATATGGATGATCTGGGGACGAAAATTGTGTCTACCCATTGTAACATAAATAAGGATTTTGAACGCAAAGCAGATGAAGCAGCAGAGATTGGAATGAAATACCTGATCTGTCCAAGTTTACCTAACGAGTCAAAGATGAATAAAGATGCATATTTAAAAGCAGCTGATTTGTTCAATCAAAAAGGACAGGTATGTAAGAGCAGAGGAATAAAATTCGCTTTTCACAATCATGATCAATCATTTACTACAAGAGAAGGAAATTATATTTCTCAGGATATTCTTTTACAAAACACTGACCCTTCCCTGGTAGATTATGAGATGGATATTTACTGGGTAGTAACAGGGGGGCAGGATCCTGTTACCTGGTTAACAAGGTACCCAAACCGTTTTACCTTATGCCATGTTAAGGATAGAAAAAAAGGTATTGCCCTTACTGAAAGAGAAGCTTCTGTAAATGTAGGCGAAGGAAGTATTGACTTTAAAAAAATATTAAGTGTTGCAATAAAGAATGGCGTTCAATATTACATTGTTGAGCAGGAGAAATATGAGAATACAACTCCACTTCTTGCAGCTAAAACAGACGCTGATTATTTAAAAAAGTTTAGGTTTTAAGTTTCCGGATTTATCATTTTTTACCCAACCGTTTCTCCAACTCTTCAATTGGCATATAGATCATACGGCCTATGGGTTCACTATCCCTGTAGGTTATTACTTTAAGCATAACCGCATCCTCCGGTGGCATTATTGCTTCTGTATATTTTGGAGAAAAGTGGTCTGGAAATGTATTATCAAACGTATAATAAATATCCAGTCCTTCTATTTCAGTACTCAATTCAATTTTTAATTTATTACCAGGCGATTTGCTCACAGCAAAAAT
>JBDSAQ010000318.1:0-3528 GCA_039922095.1 Ginsengibacter sp.
AAAATGCTATAGGTGTAACAGTTGGCAGCGGATGGTATAGAACCCCGCTTGCATGGGAGAATAATAAAAATTTATATGGAAATAAAATTGCTTTGCTTTTTCAACTGGAAATAAATTATGCAGATGGCAGCAAAGAATTAATAATTTCTGATGAGTCATGGAAATCATCTGATGGGCCAATTCGTAATTCAGAAATCTATGCCGGGGAAACATATTATGCAAATCTTGAAAAAAATAATTGGACCAATACTGATTATGATGACAAGGATTGGAGTGCAGTAAACGTAAAAGATTATGATAAAAATATTCTATTGTCAACATATAATGAGCCTGTTAAAAAGCATGAGATATTTAAACCGGTAAAAGTAATAACAACGCCCAGGGGCGAGCATGTTATTGACTTTGGGCAGAACCTGGTGGGTTGGTCGCAGATAAAAGTAAGAGGCAAGGCAGGCGATAAAATCATTATAAGCCATGCTGAAGTTCTTGATAAAAAAGGAAATTTTTATATTGATAACCTGCGTGCTGCAAAAGCACAAAATGTATTTATTTTAAAAGGAATTGGCGAAGAATTCTTTGAACCTCATTTCACCTTCCAGGGTTTTCGATATATAAAAATAGAAGGCTATCCCGGCGAATTGAAGCCGGACAATTTTTCAGCGGTTGCACTTTATTCCGATATGGAACCGGCAGGAAGTTTTGAATGCTCTAACCCATTATTAAATCAACTGCAGCACAATATTCAATGGGGACAAAAAGGTAATTTTTTAGATGTGCCTACTGATTGTCCCCAGCGTGATGAGCGCTTAGGGTGGACTGGTGATGCACAGGCTTTTAGCAGAACGGCTACTTTTAATATGCAGGTACATAATTTTTTTGTGAAGTGGTTAAAAGATGTTGCCGCAGACCAAAGGGAAGATGGAAGTGTGCCATTTGTAATTCCAAACGTTCTGGGTCCAAATTCAGGGGGCTCAGCAGGTTGGGCCGATGCTGCCACTATAATACCATGGAATATTTACATAGCTTATGGAGATAAAAAAGTGCTGGAAGATCAATATCCCAGCATGAAGGCATGGGTTAGTTTCATGCAAAAAAATAGTACGGATTTTTTATGGAATAAGGGGTTTCATTTTGGGGATTGGTTATTCTACAGGCCCGACGACGATAATAGTGGCAGAGCTGCAGTGACCGATAAGTATTTGATTGCACAATGCTTTTTTGCATACTCAACCCAATTATTAATTAACGCTGCAAATGTACTTGGTAAGGGCGAAGACGTAACACTATACACTGGGTTGCTTAAGCAAATAAAAGACGCATTTTTAAAAGAGTATGCTACCGATAATGGACGATTAGTTTCAAATACTCAAACCGCTTATGTACTTGCCCTTAATTTTGATATGCTGCCCGAACAACTAAGAGCGCAGGCTGCGGAAAGGTTAGTTAAAAATATCGGGGATTATAATGATCATCTTACCACGGGTTTTTTGGGCACTCCATATTTATGTCACGTGCTTACAAGATTTGGGTATGATTCTGTAGCATATAAACTTTTGTTGCAACAAACATATCCATCATGGCTTTATCCTGTAAAAATGGGTGCTACCACTATCTGGGAAAGATGGGATGGACAGAAGCCAGACAGCACTTTTCAAACACCCGGGATGAATTCTTTTAATCACTATGCATATGGCGCTATTGGTGATTGGATGTATCGTGTAATTGCCGGTATAGATACTGATGAGAAAGGAGCCGGGTATAAACAAATTATGATCAAACCTCATCCCGGCGGTGATCTTACCTATGCCAACGCAGATTATGAAACTTTGTATGGTAAGGTAACTTCGCATTGGCAGAAAGTAAATGGCCATCTTAAAATGGATATAGAAATACCCCCAAATACAACTGCTAAAATTTATATCCCTTCAACCAATTCTGAAGGAATTATGGAAAGTGGTAAATTACTGCCAACAGCTAATGAAGTAAAAATAATTGGTAAAGAAGGAGATTATTTTTTAGTTGAAACCGGTTCAGGAATTTATCATTTTACAGATTAAGGCTTTTTATTCTTTTTTACAGAATTCGTCTTCATCCTCAATTTTTACTTTTAACATGAAATACGTAGTTACTTTTCTTATTAATTTTTTTGTTATGGGAACTTCTTTTGCGCAGCAAATTTTTCCCTTATATCAATCTGATATTCCTAACAGCAAGCCCTGGCCCGATGAAGAAAAAACAGAAATCTCAGATGGTATTACCCGCATAAGTAAAATTTCTGTTCCAACACTCACTGCATTTTTTCCTTCAAAAAATAAAGCAAACGGAACGGCAATCATTATTTTTCCGGGAGGAGGTTATTGGACAAATTCAATTGCACATGAAGGTTATGATGTCGCCAAAAAATTTAATGAAATTGGAGTTACTGCTTTTGTATTAAAATACAGGATACCCAATGAGGCAACAATGATCAATAAAGAAATTGGCCCTTTACAGGATGCACAGCAAGCCATTAAAACAGTGAGGATGGGCGCTGGTAAATGGAACCTAAATGATAATCGTATTGGCATTATGGGCTTTTCTGCCGGTGGACATCTTGCATCAACAGCAGGTACACATTTTAATAATGCAGTAATAGAAAATAAAGAGAATATCAGTTTGCGACCTGACTTTATGTTATTGATATATGCTGTCATTAGCTTCAGAGATAGTGTGGCGCACATTGGTTCCCGTGATCAGCTGATAGGTGAACTGCCAGCCAAAAATAAAATTGATCTTTACTCAAACGAATTACAGATAACTGATAACACGCCTCCAGCATTTTTAGTGCATGCCAGCGATGACAATGTAGTTAAGGCAGAGAACAGCATATTTTTTTATCAACAATTATTAAAACATAATGTGCCTGCTGAACTGCATATTTATCAAAGTGGTGGTCACGGCTTTGGCATGAATAATAAAACAACAAAAGATAAATGGATGGACCGGTGTAAAAATTGGATGGAGGCTAATGGATGGCTGACAAGAAGTGGGAAATGATTATTGGGCAAGAGAATCTATTTCAAAAAAAAACGGCCCGTACTTATTGTACGGGCCGCTTATTTCAACGATACTGATTTAGAGCTTTACCAGTTTCAGAACTTTTGTAATTGTATTCTGTTTTACTTCAACAACGTAGTTGCCGCGGGGTAAATCTTCCCCTATATTTAAAGTGGCATTAGATTGAACATGATCAATAACTTTTAATGTTCTGCCAAAGAGATCAGTAATTCTTAATGTTACATTTACTGTGGAGCTGCTTTTAATATTTAAACTGAAAGCAGAAGCAGAAGGATTAGCCAACACTTTTACCGTAAGCTCGTTTGCTGATGCTATTGGAGCTGTTGGTTCTGCAGTATTTGATGCAACACCCCTGCTGGCCTGAACAGTTGTTAGGTTACATGTTACAGGAGGCGCTGACCCGTTACATACAGATGGAGATGTTATTGAAATGTCATCAATAAACAAATAGAAATTATTTGAACTGTTAGC
>JBDSAQ010000319.1:0-8630 GCA_039922095.1 Ginsengibacter sp.
ATTGAATGATTATCTGCGATTATATGCAACTCTTTTTTAGGATATTTTCTTGCTAATTTTTTCAAGAAAGAAAGAAAATTTTCTGCATTGTTACTTTCCATTGTTTTTGCTATTATCTGACCTTGATGAACGGCTAAGGAGGCTATCAAATTTACCACTCCATTTCGTTTATAGGTAGCGGTAAGCCGTTTAGGATTTCCTGTTCGCAAAGGCAGTTCGGGCTGCGTTCTGTCTAATGCCTGCATTTGTGTTTTTTCATCTACACATAGTACAATTGCATTGTCGGGTGGCTTCAAATACAAGCCAACTATGTTGAGCATCTTACTTTCAAACTCAGGGTCAGTACTTTTTCCACACCAATATTCTACTTTATGTGGTTTCAGATCATGCTCTTTTAAAATCTTGTGTACCTTGCTTTGGCTCATGCCGGTTTCTTTGCCAATACGCTTTTGACTCCAGTTTGAATAACCTCCCTCAGGTTTGCTACAAGCTAACTTTATAACTTTATTTTTTTGTGATTCTTTTATTTTGGTGGGCGCTCCGCTTCTGCGGGCATCTTCCAAGCCTTTAAATCTAAATTCATTAAAACGCTTCCTCCATAACGCGATTGCTTCCCTGTGAATATTACAAATTGCCGTTGTCTCATCATAATTTTTACCTTCGTACCACAACATGATTATCCGGGCTCTTTCTTTTATTCTGCTTTCAACTTTTTTGCTTCGAAGTACAAGTTCTAATTCGTGTTTGTCCAAAGGGTTCATGATAATTTGAATGGAAGGTCTTGCCATCTTTTTTATTTTCGTCAAAGATAGTATTAGTTCGGATATTAAGAAATCTTTTCACTAGCAGTATTCCTATTTCCAGTGGTATTAGAAATAAGTGAGACAATACCTGTAGCAGTATTCTGCTCCCCAGAAATATTACTACTCAGGGCGTCATCACCTGTAGCAGTATTCCCGTTCCCGGTTGTATTAGCATTTAGGGCAAAATCCCCCACGGCTATATTTTCATGCCCGGTAGTATTTTGATTCAGCGCATAATAGCCAACAGCGGTATTTAGAAATCCCGTGGTGTTATTGTAAAGAGCAGTAAATCCCAAGGCAGTATTAGCGAATCCGGTAGTGTTTGCATTTAAGGCACCATTGCCAACAACAGTATTATCTTCAACACCACCATTTCCCCTGCCCACAGTTATGCCATTTATTTTAGCGTCGTCGGTGAAAATAGATTTGCCCACTACATGAAGTTTAGCACCCGGAGTAGTAGTGCCAAGGCCTGTATTTCCATATACAAATAAGCCGTTTACAGGCGGCAATAAGTTACCGCCAATAGCTACACCACCACTATAGTGTACCAGCAATTTTGTTACACCCTTTACCTCTACCCTGAAAGGGTTTTCACCATTGGCACTGTTTACATCTAAAATTGCCCTTGGGATAATAGTATTAATACAAACCTGGTCGGTAGCCTTAACACGCATTCGTTCTACATTGGTGGTAAAAATCCTTAAATCAATTGCATTCGTAGTTCCAAATTTGGAAGTGCTCGTGGTATTACTGTTGCCTGCCAGGCTCCAATAGGGTGACGTGTTCTGTGACAACAGTATTAATGAATTTAATAAAGCAACAACAGTAATTGCAGCGGAGAGAACATACCTTTTTTTCATGATGCAAATTCTAAAAGTGAAGAATAGTTGTGTTTATAAAAAAGATTTTTGTCAAATAGTGATAAGAAGCAGGCCCTATAGCTTGCATTATTTAATTTAATTACATATTACCAAGAAAAGTACTTATACAAAACACTAGCAAGGCAACTAACTTTACACTTTTCTTAATTTTATTAAGCAAACTTAAAATCCCCTGCGGCCAAAAAATGGTCGCGAAAATTTTTTTATAATTTTATCTCTGAAACATTATTTATCACTTCATATGTACAACGATTGCGATTAAATCTAACAGGAAAGCCACGTTCACGCAAATGCTGCATCATGCGTCTTATAGTGCGCTGCGAAACATTAAGTTTTTCTGCTAACTTTTCAACACTACCAGTTCTCTTATGTTGTGAAAGGTATTTGATAGTCTCCAGCTTTTCTGTGTACTCATTAAAAGTCATTGAATTAATTTTAAGATAAATAAATTCATGTTGCCTAAATACAAAAAGAAGTTTGTTCAGTGACCTGAGTCAGCAGAACAACTTATAAGCCTTACCTATATCAATTAAATGTATAACGTGTGTTTAGGGTAGTTTGGGTTATCAACACGTACGGATAAAAGTTCTTTAAATAATCAAAGCATGAGTAAACCTGTTGTAACCAAATTACTCATGTACCATGATTATTATTTAACTTAAAATATAAAAATTTTGTAACATATGATTTTATTTTGAAACAGAAAAAAAATTTTAGAACATGATATTATGCCATTGCATTGGGTATAACGAACTATATAATATAAGTGAACGGAACACAGGCAACCGTTACAAAAACTGGCAATGGAACTGTGACTATAACTGCTACAATTAAATTTTGCAACGGTTATACTGTTGCTGCTTCAAAGTAATTCAGGTGATGCCCTGCACTAACTGAAATGCATTCAACAATTGAAATGACTTAGTTAAAAATGATGTCACTAATGCACGCAGACCCATCTATTAAAATAAAAGAGGGAACTTTTATGGAGAGCCGCAGGCTCATTGTTGCAAGAGAGATTTAATCCATCTGCGAATGCCGGTACTACCAGCCAGGAGAGCCATAGACCCAACTCATTTCAAGATTGAGGTTAGACCATAGCGCCTCAAAATAAGAATTAGTCCTTTAACATTGTATATGCTTAAATTTTATTTTCTTGCAATAAATATATTTAAAATGAAAATGCTCTCTGCTATATTGCTTACTCTAATATTCTTTAATTTTTCATGTACCGATACCGAAACAAAAAATGTTGCTGCTGAAAAAGAAGATTATGAATTAACCAAACGAAAACTAAGGGATAATGAAATAAAGCATCCCGAAACTTTTATAAGTGTAAGTGGAAGTGATAAACATAACTTACTCGGGCAAACTGTTGTAAAGGGCAGTATAACCAATAAGGCCACCGTAGCTATTTATAAAGATGTGGATGTGCAGTTAGACTTTTACAGTAAAACGGGCACCCTGCTTGAAACCGATAAAGAAACTATTTATGAAACCATAGATCCCGGCCAATCTAAAAATTTTAAAACAAAATATTTTGCTCCTAAGGGAAGTGATAGTGTTGCATTAAAAGTACTGCGAGCAAAGATTACTGAGTAATATTTGATTATAATTTTAATAAGGCTTTTAATTTCCCCGAAAGGGATTTTTTTTTTGTTTATGATACATGAATGGGTGGAGAATAATATTGCACAGGCAAAACACCTGCATCGTTTGGTTTTGAACAGTAAATATTTTGAATCTGCAACAGAACCTATGATGTCCGCAATATGTATTTGTTATAAAGGAAACGGACTCTCAGCGAAAAGCCTTTCAAAGCTGCATTATGAAGTTGCTGCAAGGATTGAGAAAGAGGGTCAGTTTTGGTTTGCAACAACAGAACTTAAGGGCAAAACATATTTCCGCATTAATCCTGTAAATATTTATACAACTATTGAAACAATGGAAGCACTGTTTAAAACCTTACAGAAATATTGTAAGGAGGCAGAGGATAATTTAATGAAGCAATAACATTAAAGCAGGATGGTATAATTATATTTAAACAAAAAAATAATCCCTTTATTAATATGAAAAAGATTGCCATTTATAAAAACCATGAACGTGTTTTTCTAAGTTTTTTATTCTTCTTTTTTATTCACCTGAATTCACTTTTGGCCCAGGCAAAAAAGGAAAAAATAAATGGATATGACAAAGCATCTTACAATGCTGCACAACCGGGTAAATTTATGAAAACCTGGCTGCTGGCGGGGCCTGTGTATGTTAGCTCTGATACTCTTTCTCCCAATGATGAGTTGCAGTCTAAAGTTTTTAAAGAAGACAGTCTTCCGTCACTTAATGTTATTGCCGCTAAGCCGCTGCTACCTGTACGCATTAAAGAGAAAGATGTAAAATGGCAATTGTTTTCTTCAACAGATGATGTTGTGGACCTTGACGCATTTTATAAAGGAAAAGATTTTGTATATGCCTATGCACTGGCAGAAATTAATACATTAAAGGCTGAAGAAGTTTTTCTTGGTGTTGGTAGTGATGATGGAATAAAGATTTGGCTTAATGGAAAACCTGTACAGGATAACTGGATACCAAGAGGTGTAAATAAAGATGAGGATTTTGTTCCTTTGAAACTTATAAAAGGAAGCAACCAGGTTTTACTGAAGGTTCAGGACATGAGAGGTGGCTGGGGTTTTGTAGCAAGATTACTTGATAAAGCTGCTTTAGATGATCAATTGATTAAGGCTGCCGGAAATGGCAATCTTGAAAAAATTAAACTTCTTATCGCTAACGGGAGAGATGTAAATGGAGCTAACGAAAGGGGAATAACTCCATTAGCTGCTGCAAAAATAAATGGGAGAGATGATGTGGTCAGTGCCTTACTGAAGGCCCGAGCTAAAGATATTCCTGTTCCTTCACCTGAGATATTGGTTGATAATTTTTATTATTCTTTAAAAGATAAAACATCGCCGGGTATAGCTATCCTTGTAGCAAAAGATGGTGAGGTTTTATACAGAAAGGGCTTTGGCTACGGGGATATTAAAAATAACATCCCTATTACTCCTGACACTAAATTCCGGATAGGTTCTGTAACAAAGCAATTTACCGCCGCCGCAATCTTAAAATTGCAGGAAAATAATTTGCTGAGTGTACACGACAAGCTCTCAAAATTTATTCCTGATTTTCCAAGAGGTGATGAGGTAACTATTCATGAATTGTTAACGCATACTTCAGGAATACATAGCTATACTAATAACAATGATTTTATACAAAAAGTAACTAAAACAATTTCACCTGATAGCCTTATCAATTCAATTAAAAGAGGTCCCTATGATTTTAATCCCCGGGAAAAATGGCTGTATAATAATTCGGGTTATTTTATATTAGGATATATAATTAGTAAAGTTTCAGGTAAGTCGTATGGTGATTATCTTAAAGAAAACTTTTTTGATCCTCTCCATATGGAAAATACCGGGGTACATTATGCAGGTATAAAGCTGAGCCATGAAGCAACAGGTTATGTAAAAAATAATACCGGGTACGATCAGGCAAATAACTGGGATATGTCGTGGGCGGGCGGAGCCGGGGCTTTATATTCAACTTTAGACGACTTGCTGAAATGGAACGAGGCATTTCATGGAGGCAGGGTTTTAAAAAAAGAAAGTTTTGATGCAGCCATAACGCCGGTTACTTTAAAGAATGGCGAAAAGGTTTCCCCATTATATGGTTATGGCCTTGGACTAAGCAAATACCGGGGAGAGGATATTATCAGCCACAGTGGTGGCCTGCAGGGCTTTCTAACACAACTGGCCTATTATCCTAAAGAAAACCTTACTGTTATAATGTATTCAAACACTTCAGATCCTGAAATTAATTTTGATCCTAACAAAATAGCAGAAGCTTATCTATGGAATAAAATGGATAAGCAAACATCTTATGCAGAAACATCAGTTAAACCAAAAAATCTGCAGTTGTTTGTGGGTAGATATGATCTTTCAGGTGCTGCTGTTATAGTGATATCGGCTGAAAATGACAAGCTGTATTCACAGATAAGCGGGCAGGCAAAATATGAAATATTTCCAATGTCAGAAGATGAGTTTTTCTGGAAGGTGGTGGACGCAAAAATAAAATTCTTTAAAAATGAAAAAGGAGAAATAAATCATGCTACCCTCTTTCAAAACGGACGAGAAATAAATGCAAAAAAAATAAAAGAAGAAACCATTATAAACATCAACGCTTCAATATTGGATAATTATACCGGAAAGTATCAATATAAGCCCGATATAACACTTATCATATCTAAAGAAAACGATAAGCTTTTTGCTCAGCCAGCCGGCCAGTCAAAGCTTGGGATGGAGCCTGTTTCGGAAACAGATTTTATTATTAAAGAAATAAATGCGAAGCTATCTTTTGTAAAAGGAGAAAACGGAAAAGTAAATAAGATAAAACTAAACCTTAATGGTATAGATAGTGAATTACCGAAATTAGAATGATCTGTATTCTTAAATATTAATTTAGCTATTAAGTTATATTAAACTTGCAGGATACGTAAAGAAGCAGAGCAGAATTAAAAGACCTATAACCTGGCGCCGGCAAATCTATAAGCTAACATAAGAAGAGTATCAGCGTTTTTTGAGCTTTAAAATTCCATTTGCATAACCCGTCAAAGCACCCGGAACACCCCCCTGCGAAATGGTTTGTGCAACTGAGCTTTTAATTTGAATGAGCAGAGTATCACCTGACCATCTCAGTTTTGCACCAACAGTACCTATAGGTATTGCTCCTGAAGGATTGGAAACACCAAGTGGTCCGGTAAGGTTAAGTGAATCAAGGTTTATACGAGTGTAAGGATAGCTGGTATTAGTTGGTGGGTATGATAATACAAAAGGCACATCCGAATCATCAAATAAAACGCCATCCAAATAAGTTTTTGCATTAGCAGTTGTATCAATAAGATATCCTACCCCCGTAAACATAATATTGGTTGCTGTGATATTTACAGTGCCCACATTATTTTTAGTAATATAATTACTTACAGTAACTGCCCTTAGCTCGCTCCCTTGTGAAGTAACTACAACAGAGCTATATGTATCAGATGTAAGCCCGGCAAAATTATATTCACCTGTAATACTGTTGGTATTTCCCGTTCCGCTACCCGGAGTATTTCCATTTACATCAATGGGATCAAGGGGATTTATTTCTTTTTGACAGGAAGTAAACGATAATACTACACTTATAACTATAAGTGTTAGGTTAGCAGTTAGTCTCATAAATTAATTGTTCAATGCAAAATAATAAAAAGGTATTTAAAGAATATAACAACGCCGTTCTAAAAGAGATATTTTACTTATAGCTAAATACCTTTGCAAATCTACATATAAACTGCCCTGTTCCAATTTATAACGGAATAGTATTAACTCAATAACTACACGATACCAATTATTAAGTCTTTACATTCAAACATTCTTACAATAAAAAAGGAATGGAACAGAAAAGAGGTTTACTTTTTAAATTTGTATAGTAGGAGGCCATAGCCAACCCCAGTAGGATCTGTAGTTTTAGCCACTTGAAAGACCATGAATTTGCCATTGGTGGAAACAACAGGGTTTGATGCTTTGCCTCCTATGTAATCATTAAAGTTTGTTAGCCGCACAAAATCTTTCCCAGTTCCCTTAAGCCTGAGTTTCCAAATATCAATATTACCAGGGCCAGGCTCGCCACCAAGCCACTTACATTGCCGGTCTGCTTCCACACAAGTGTATAAGCCATCAGGAAAGATGCCTTCTGTTTCATTGTATGTTCCTGGAGCATTGGAAAAATTAGTTACTACGCCTGTTATTAAATCTATTCCCATTACAGAGGCCCGGGCGTTTGGCTCGTAACAAACAAAAGTGAGTTTAGTATCATTATCATAAAAATCCTGCGCTTCAAGATTACAGTTTTGGTCCTTGCTTTCGTACACTGTTTTTTTATTTATAAGTTTCGGTGTGTCTCCTGAAATATCTATATCAGCAGTAATAATTCGTGATGCCCCTTGTGCAAGATCAGGTGCCTGTGCATTTGTTTGTGCAAAAGCTATCTTTAAATTTTTTTTTGAAATAGCTGCTCCTTCGCTCATTGGCTGTCGGAGTTTCAACGGTATGGCTCCGCGTTCCTTACTAAGAAACCAAAGTTCATTATCCCGTGATCTGCTCACATTTATATTTTCAAAATGATCGGGACCGATAAGTATGTAATCCCCCGTGTGCAAATGCATTACCCTCAGAAATGCTGCTCCCGGTACATTACAGGTGAGGCAGCGTATAACCTGTGTTTGCAGGTCTATAACCATTGCATCACCAAAACTTTTTGACATAAAGGCTACTGATTTATTATCAGGTGAAATATCTGCCCGCTCGCCAAAATGGGTTAGCATTTGAATGTTTTGGGGAAGATTATCAAGAGGATTCCCTGGCTTTCTTTTATCGCCAGGGAGCAATAGCAAAAAGACACAGGTGAGTAATAATTTCATCTTGCTATAACTATTTTAATTGGAATAAAATTAATAAGTGATCATGAAAAGGTTCATTTCTTTGAAAGACCTTTAGCGATCTGATAACCAAACAGAAACCCACAAGCTGCCCCTATAACGGCTCCGGCTATTAGCCATCCAATATTATAGCCAACTGCAAAAAAAGTAATTCCTATTCCAAACAATATAAAAATAATTACCGCAACAGGAATAATTTTCTTATAAACTATACCCTTTCCTTGTTTTGGAGTATTGGTATGATGTGGATGTTTTCTCTTTTTGGGTTGAGACATATTTTTTATTGAAGGAATTTAAATATTACAATTTAAGTATTTAGGGTTTGCTCATAAACTCACCTAAGCTGATTTTTCACATTCAGAGCATATTGAATATTTATCAACCATCCAAAGTTTTTTACTTTAAATATTTTTAGAGAAAATA
>JBDSAQ010000320.1:0-9207 GCA_039922095.1 Ginsengibacter sp.
CTTTTTGCTGCCCGATAAACAAATTAGATATGCAATTGCTTATTACTGTTGTTATGAAAAAAGAACTAGCAGAACAAATATGACGGATTTATATAAAAACTTTAAAAATTAACTTGACGCTAATGCGGTACGGACGGGGAGAGGGGGTTGGGGGTGAGGTGAACACCCGTAAGCATTTGACAACCTTTTCCGGGCAATAAAAAGAAATATAGTTAGTTCACCCTTGCCAGCACTATAGTATTTTTAAATTGCTTTTTCTTACCTGAAGTATTAAATATTTCAGTATAGAAAATATAAATACCCTGCGAAAGTTTTTGCTGTTTCTCCCCTAATCCATCCCAGCGAAAATTCCCCCTTACCCCGCATAAAGCATTTCTTTGTAAATAACGTACCGGCCTGCCTGAAGCATCAAAGATGGTAATGTTGGCAATATATCCCTGCGTAGGAAAATTATAATTTATTGTGGCAAAATCATCTGTTCCATCATTATCAGGAGAAAATATTTCAGGGGTTATTGTTACTTCCCCCGGTAGTTGGGCGTCAATTCTGAATTGAGAATTTTTATACCCAGGCGTACCATAGCCTGCAGATGTTGCTGCCGAATGAAAGTTAGACTGTACGGAAGGCGCATTATAATCTATCCTCTCAAGAGAAACACCTTCAGGGTTAGTTATCAATTCAAAATGCCATTTGTCGGAGTAAACAACTTCATCTACTATTGTGCCCTGGGCATTTAAAATGATCACATCACCTTTATCATCTGAAAAAGAAGGCATGGATGCTAATTGCAAAAATGCGTCAGGATTAGTAGATAAATACTGTTGCTGAACAATTGATGGCTCTTCTGAAACAACAATAAAATCTCCCGGAAAAAATAAAATGCTTTCCATGCTTAACTGCTGAATAGAACCGATTACAGCGGTTGAAGTACGGTTAGCTATATATAATTGTTTAAGATCAATGATCTTTGTTGAACGATTGTAAATCTCTACATAATCAACTCCATTGCCATCCGGGTTAAATAATATTTCATTGATAACAATATCAAAACTATCAGCAAGCGATGATAACCCGGCTTTTGCAACATTTTTGGAACCTATCGCATTTCCGGCACAATCACTAATTGCATTTGCAGTAACACTATAAACTTTATTGGGAATTAATGCAGCAGCTAATTTCAAATTTACCTTATCAAACAATGGCGGAACTGCGGTAACAGTTAAAGGAGTTCCGATCCCGTCACTAATGAGATAATTATTGATGGCAGCAGCTTTCAGGCTGTCTAACGGCTCATCAAAAACTAAAGATAAGGTAACACTATCTGTTGCAAACGCTCTTAATAATTTAGGAGATACAACATCAGGATTCGTGGCATTTACTGAATTAATTTTGCCCGGTGTTCCTCCCTTTATGTCAATTGCTGCTTTCCAGTTTGAAGCTCCGCTGCATGCGTTCTTTGTATCTATCATCTCCAATGTCCAACCCCCTGCTTTTTTTAATTCGTTCCTGTACCAGGCATCTGTATAATTAACGGCACTGATTATTTTATTTTCATTTGATCGTAAATAAATTAAGTCAGCATCGTTATTAAGCGAAGGAAAACTTGTAACAGAAATTGTTGGTCCAAATGCTGACATAACAGCAACTGAACTTCCTGTACAAATAATAACAAAGCTATCTGGTTGTAGTATAAAATTTGGAAAAGCTCCTGACTGGGCCGTACCTTTTATCAACCTCCATCCTGCTAAATTAATATTGAGTGAAGATGTATTTTTTAATTCTATCCACTCCACATTAGGTAAGCCCTGCTGCGGGGTTGGGTCAGCCATTATTTCATCAATCACTACATCATTCCTGTTTACCGTTTGGGCATTGGCAGTGTGAGTAACCAGGGCAGACAGAGCAAATAGAATCAAATAAATTTTCATCAGCATCATTATTTTCTCAAGTTAAATAATCATTTCAAATGCTGATTTTTAATTATTTTATTTCCATTGTAACTTGCGGCCTAAATTTAAATAAATGAAAGTAGCTGTTGTTGGAGCAACCGGTTTAGTTGGAAGTAAAATGTTGCAGGTATTGGAAGAGAGAAATTTTCCTGTGACTGAATTGTTACCTGTAGCCTCAGAAAGATCTATAGGAAAAGAAATTGTATTTAAGGGAAAGGCTTATAAAATTATTTCAGCACAGGATGCTATACTTGCAAAACCACAACTGGCCTTATTTTCAGCAGGTGGCAGTACATCATTAACACTGGCTCCGCAGTTTGCTGCTGCAGGTATAACGGTGATAGATAACTCTTCTGCATGGCGCATGGATCCGGCCAAAAAACTTGTTGTGCCTGAAGTAAATGCTAATGTTCTTACTAAAGATGATAAGATAATTGCCAACCCCAATTGCTCTACCATACAAATGGTGGTTGTGCTGCAACCCTTACATAAAAAATATATAATAAAAAGAATTGTAGTATCTACATATCAAAGTGTAACTGGCACCGGGGTAAAAGCAGTTTCTCAATTAACGGCCGAAAGAAATAAAGAAATAAAAGGAAAAGCCGGGGAAGATAATGAGCCGTATGAGATGGCGTATAAGTATCCAATTGACCTTAATGCAATTCCGCATATTGATGTTTTTTTGGAGAATGGCTACACCAAAGAAGAAATGAAAATGGTGAATGAAACTAAAAAAATAATGGGAGATGATTCTATTAAACTAACTGCTACATGCGTGCGTATACCTGTGATGGGTGGGCATAGCGAAAGTGTGAATATTGAATTTGAAAATGATTTTGATTTAAATGAAGTTAAAGAACTGCTGAGCAATTCTCCGGGAGTTATTGTACAGGATGATGTAGATAATTTTATTTACCCAATGCCATTGACAGCTTATGATAAAGATGAAACTTTTGTAGGCAGAATACGCCGGGATGAGACGCAGGCAAACACTTTGAATTGCTGGATAGTAAGCGATAATCTTCGCAAAGGCGCAGCAACTAATGCTATTCAAATTGCTGAGTATTTGTTGGAGCAAAAATTAATCTGAGTTCCTCCAGGCCTAATTGATAACAAATTAAATACTCATTTATAATTATATTATCATCCATTGCCACGATCTTTAGATCGTGGAAAAATAAAATGCTTAATCGGCTTTAGCCAAAAGCTGCCAAAGAGATAACTGTTTCAAATTGCAACGATTAGGTGAAGTTGTTTTTGGCTAAAGCCAATAATCAATTACAACGATCCACGACCTGAAGGTCGTGGCAATACCTTTTCAGAGATTATGGATAGAAAAAAACTTGTAGTAATAGGCGGCGGTGCAGCAGGTTTTTTTTGCGCAGTAAATGCAGCAATTGCAAATCCTTTACTTGATGTTGTTGTTATTGAAAAAACAGGTAAGCTCTTAAGCAAAGTTAAAGTGAGTGGCGGCGGACGTTGTAACGTTACACATTCCTGTGATAGTATTGCCCAAATGGTTAAGAATTATCCCCGTGGTGAAAACTTTTTAAAAAAATGCTTCCACCAATTTTTTGTGAACGATACCATAGAATGGTTTGAGCAACGAGGAGTAAAATTAAAAAAGGAAGCGGATGGAAGAATGTTCCCACAATCAAACTCTTCGCAAAGTGTTATTGATTGCTTACTGCAGGAAGTAAATAACAATAGGGTTCAGATTTTATTGAACAAAGAAGTAAGGCAATTAAGGGTTGGCAGGGGAAAATGGGAAATCGGATTTTCTGATTCCGAAGCTATAGAAGCTGATTTTGTTTGTACTGCTTGCGGCGGCTATTCAAAATCTGCACATTTTGAATGGCTTAAAAACTTAGGGCATAGTATTGAAGAGCCTGTACCATCGTTATTTACTTTTAATATTCCTGATGATCCTATAAAAGAGTTGATGGGAATATCTGTTGAAAATGTTATTGTAAAAATTATTGGAACCAAATTACTTCAGCAAGGACCTTTACTCATAACTCACTGGGGCTTTAGTGGCCCTGTTGTTTTAAAACTTTCTGCATTTGCAGCAAGAGATTTGCATAAGCTCAATTACGATTTTGCAATTTCAGTAAACTGGTTACCTGGGTTCAACGAAGACAGCCTGCGTACAAAAATTTTAATTATAAGAAATGAACTGGCTTCCCAGAAAATCATCAACCGGAATCCTTTCTTTTTTCCTCAACGTTTGTGGGAATATTTTCTAAAGCGGGCATCAATAAATGAAGATATAAGATGGGCTGAACTTCCTGCGAAACAACAAAATATTCTGATTAAAAATCTATGTACACAAACATTTAATGTAAAAGGTAAAACGACATTTAAAGAAGAATTTGTTACAGCCGGTGGAATAAAATTAACTGAGATTGATGTAAGCACTATGCAAAGTAAAATTGTTCCCCACCTGTTTTTTGCAGGCGAGGTAATGGATGTGGATGGTATAACAGGTGGCTTTAATTTTCAACATGCATGGACGAGCGGATGGATATCAGGAAAGGCTATTGCTGAACTAAGCGCTTCTAATTTATAAGCAAATAGTTTAAATCAAATCCCCTTCATTAGCCGCATCAGGACTGATTAAAAATGGTAAGCAAGAGAAAATCCCTGGTAATCATTACCAACTGCCGGTGACAATGAAAAATTAGCTTTAAGCTTTTTATTTTTATGAAACTGTGGTACTAATATTCCAGTGGCGGCCCCTATAGCATATCCCAATACATTATCACTTAAAAAGTGCATCCCCGCTTTATATCTCAGGTATCCCACTGATGCAGGAATTGCGGCAGCTATTACCCATACATATGGCTTAGCTTTTGAATCCGGATTAAGATCCTGAAAAACTTTTGCTGCAAAGAAAGTTGCAGCAGCAGAAGACGAAGTATGCCCTGCAAAAAATGAACGTTGCGACTTTTCACTCATTCTTAAATCCATTGAAGCTTTATTGCCATAAACCAATGGACGACTTCGTTGAACAAGTCCTGCTGCCATTGTAAAGAGTGTACCTGCGATAGCCATGGTTTCGGTGTACATAACTAATACCTGGCCCGCCTTGGTTCTTTCGTTTTTACTAATCAATACCATTGCCAGGGGCGCTGCAAACGAAATGTAAAAAGGTGTATAGCTATCATCGTTAGCTTGCTTTGAATACCAGCCGGCACTATTACGATCAAAAAAAGGAAGATCACTTTTTGATTTTGCAGCAACCTGCGCTGCAGTAAGGGGTTTTTTATTTTGTATAAGTGTAACTCCAAGATAAGTGAGCCCTACTCCGGCAATAATAATTGGTCCATCTGTTTTAAACTTAGTAGTATAAACAACCCGGCCTTTGTTTTTTACTAAAGATTCTTCATTTACATGTACGGTAGCTGAATCCTGCATCATAGTAACAGAAGCTGTAGCAGAATCCTGTGCATGAGAATACTTAAGGCAAAACAGTGTGAGGCTTAGCAAAATAAATCGTTTCATAAAATATTTGAGTTGTAATAAAAACAGTTTCTTCAAATAAAATCCTGAATACAAAAATGATGCTGAAAAAATATTTATGGAAAATTAGAAATATTATAAGCCCCCATATAGTGATTTCTTTTGAGAATGCGGTATTCCCTATCTACCCAAAATATCTGCCTGTTAATTAATACTTTTAGGAGGAGATGGGTTTAGATTTATACCAGTTGGAGTAGCTTTTAAGGCGGTATTTAAAGGTATTATATGAGGATCATCTTTAGTAAGAAATATTTTATAAAAAATCTGACCATTATTCATTTTTGGATCCTGTGGAGCGAATAAAACATATCTTGAGGACGTAGCTGCGATTGAATCTTTTATTCTTCTAATTCCATCAATTCCTCTTCTAAGTATTAAGTTACCTAAATAATTTCCGGCACCAAAATTTAGTCCACTGCTTTTACCTTTTATTAATTTAACGTCTGGTGTGTCTTTATAAATATTATCATCGCTGGACCATCCATGCATGGTTAAGGTATCTGAACCTCCAACGTAAAATCTAAAAGCTATTTTTTTCTTTAAAGCCATAAAGGTTGATACATCAATCCACAATGTGTCTAAAACGCCACTAATTGTTCTTGTTTCCGGCGAGGCCGCTGCATAGGCTTCTGAAGCGTTTTTACCAACGGTATCAGTACTGGTAGTTTCTGCGGTTGTTGTATCAGAATTAGTATTATTGCAGGAAAAGGTTAAACTAACAATTGCAAAGAAGAATAAATTAACTTTCTTCAAAATAAATTGCTTTATCATAGTATTTTTTTAAGGATTATATCAATAAAAATTCCTGGTATATTTTAACCTGTGAAAGATAATATGTAATTTCCTAATGTCAAAATCTTTAAATTATTCAGATTCATCATTACTTCGTTTTTAGAATTTTCATTATTCTTAGCTGTGTTATATGATCAATAAAAAATGAATAAACTATTACTTTTAGTGCTGGACTGGTCAGAGGTTTGGGCCCCGATAATTCCTTTGGTCGCATTATTATATAGGTCAAAACAACCCACAGTTTTAAGACCTGTAATAATATACTTATGGCTTGCCGTGGTTATTGATTTAATTATAGATTTAAATGTCAAGTATAAAAATTATTACCCATCATGGCTTCAAAGTAATAATCCCTTATACATCGTACATTCAATTATCAGGTTTATCTGTTTTAGTTATTTTTTTAAGGGGTTACAGCAAAGTTCTTTTTTCCGGCTTAGAAAAATTCTCCCCCTGTTATCCCTCGGAATAATTTTTATCAACTTTAAATTTCTTGAAGATTTCAACCCGGATCAGCTCAGTGGAAATTTACTGGCTGCAGAGTCGTATCTTTTACTGATTTATTGCATGCAATATTATCTCTCACAATTAAGAGATGATGTTGAGGTAATAAGAAGCGGTCCTGATTTTTGGATAGTAACAGGACTAAGTGTTTATGTGGTAATCAATTTTTTTGTGTTTTTATTTTACGTTCCCATGTTAAAGGAAAACCAGTTACTTGCAGAAAGGATATGGAACGTTCATAATATTGCATATATCATCTTTTGCATCTTTATAACCAAAGCTTTTTATGAACCTGTTAGACATCAATATACAGTATAGAGTTATCATTGGTATTTCGGCGATGGTACTTCTTTTTAGCAGTTTTTTAATTGCTTTTATAATCAATCAGCGTAAAAAACTTCAATATCATAAAGATATGCAGGCCATGCATGAAGAGCAGCAGCAAACATTAATCCAACAAAATACATTATTAGAGAAAGGCGTTAGCGAAAGAACGGCCGAATTGTTGCAACAAAAAGAAACCCTCCAGCATACATTATCAGATCTTAAAGCGAGCCAGTTACAGTTAATACAAAAAGAAAAAATGGCTTCTTTTGGAGAACTTACAGCAGGCATTGCCCATGAGATACAAAACCCATTAAATTTTGTAAATAATTTTGCTGAGGTAAATGCAGAGCTATTAGCTGATGTAAAGGAACAGATAGCTGCAGAAAAACTATCAGGTACTGCAAAAGAAAATATTAATTCGATCCTGGAAAATGTGACACAAAATCTGCTGAAAATAACTCATCACGGCAAGCGGGCAGATAGCATTGTAAAAAGTATGCTTCAACATTCAAGAAGTAACACCGGAGAAAGGCAGCTTACTGATTTTAATGCCTTGGTAAATGAATATTTGAAGTTAAGCTATCACGGCTTTAGAGCTAAAGATAAATCCTTTAATGCCACGATCAAAACAGAGTTTGACGAAAATTTGGCCAAAATAAATATTATCCCCCAGGATATCGGACGTGTGCTCATTAATCTGTATAACAATGCCTTTTATTCAGTTAATGAAAAAAAGAAAACAGAAGGGAAAGATTATAACCCTACAGTATCTGTAACTACAGCAATGCGGGGAGATAGAGCCGAGTTAAAGATAAGGGATAACGGGCTGGGCATTTCAAAGGAATTGGCAGATAAAATATACCACCCATTCTTTACTACAAAGCCAACAGGCCAAGGTACCGGACTTGGCTTATCATTGAGTTATGATATTATTAAAGCACACCAGGGAGAATTAAAGGTTGAATCTGTTGAAGGGGAGTTTGCCGAATTTACTTTTGATCTCTTATATTAAATCGCATCTGAACACACTTTAAGAATGTATTCTGCGTTTTAAATTCTTTATATTTACAACAAACTAATTTATGAGGAAAGCGCTTCTTTCTTTAGGCATTGTAATTGCCTTTTCCCAAAATATTTTGGCACAATCACAAACTTCTGACGATGAAGGTTCTACTCAGGCTGCCAACATAAAAAAAATAAATAAAAAGGCAAAGTACGGGGCTTACCTCATAGAAAAAGAAATCACCTTTGGAACCGGTAAAGGATTGGGTAATCTGCCAATAGTTACTGCCACTGAAAAAGGGAATGTGGAAATGGCTGCTGTGGAAGATAAGGCCGATATGGGTTACCTGCTGCCTTACAACCAATTTGTTAAGCTGAAGGATTATGATTTTGATATTTTTTATAAAAATAATTTCAAGAGTCAGAAATATCAGCCGGTCAAAGTTTCACTCACAAGCGATGCAATTTATTTAGATGATAGCTACGGAGAAGTATATGGATTTACTGCCCAGCAATCAGGCCAGCGATGCAGATTTAAATATGTTTATGAATATACTGATTCAAAATACCTCACCAGGTTATTTTTTCATGAGCAGATCCCAATAGGGAAAAAGACCATTAGTTTTAAAGTTCCCTCATGGCTGCAGCTTGATATACAGGAAATGAATTTTGCAACTTATTCAATTAAAAAAGAGGTAAAAAAAGAAAAAGATATAACTACTTACACTTTTTCTGCTTCCAATTTAAATAGTATAGAGAATGAACCGATATCGTTATCAAAACCCTATTATCTTCCTCATCTTGTAATTACTGTAAGAAGTTTTAGCATTGATCAAAAGCAATACAATGGCTTTAAAACAATTAACGATATGTACGCATGGTATAACCTGTTATATAAAAAAGCAAACAATGATGTAAGTTCTTTAAAAACCTCGGTGCAACAGCTCATTGCAGGTAAATCAACCGACGAGGAAAAAATAAAATCTATTTATTACTGGGTACAGGATAATATCCGATACATAGCTTTTGAAGAAGGATACTCCGGGTTTATACCTCAAACAGTTCAGGAGGTTTATAAAAATAAATACAGCGATTGTAAAGGCATGGC
>JBDSAQ010000321.1:0-7900 GCA_039922095.1 Ginsengibacter sp.
CTGTTGTGGTAGGGGAGAAAATAATTGATCCGGACAAACCCACAGTATTAGTATATGGCCATTATGATGTACAGCCACCTGAACCCCTGGAACTTTGGAATAGCGGCCCTTTTGAACCTGTTATAAAGGATGGGAAAATTTATGCAAGAGGAGCGTGTGATGATAAAGGACAGTTTTATATGCATGTAAAAGCATTTGAAACTATGATGCAGACAAATTCCATGGCAACCAATATAAAATTTATTATTGAGGGAGAAGAAGAAATTGGCTCACCTAACCTCGGTAAGTTTGTTGCTGAAAATAAAGATCTGTTAAAGGCCGATGTTATTTTAATAAGCGATACTGCTATGCTGGGTATGCAAACACCGAGTATTGATATTGGTGTTAGGGGGCTAAGCTATATTGAAGTTGAAGTCACCGGCCCCAATCGTGATCTTCATAGTGGTGTGTATGGCGGTGCTGTTGCAAATCCTATAACTATTCTTGCAAAAATGATTGCTACCTGTCACGATGAAAATAATCATGTAACCATACCTGGGTTTTATGATGATGTGGTAAATATAAGCGACGATGAAAGAAAGTTAATGAGTGCTGCACCGTATAATGAAGAGGAATATAAAAATGATTTAGGGATAAATGAATTATGGGGTGAGAAAGATTATACAACAAATGAAAGAACTGGTATTCGCCCCACTCTTGAACTTAATGGAATATGGGGAGGCTACCAGGGAGAAGGCGCTAAAACAGTATTACCTTCCAAAGCAACTGCAAAAATATCTGCCCGGCTTGTACCCAATCAATCTTCGGCAAAAATAACTGCATTGTTATTGGATTATTTTAAAAAAATTGCACCCCCAAATGTAACTATAAATGCTTTTGAACACCATGGCGGAGAACCTTACATGACACCTATAAACAGCAACGCATATAAGGCTGCGGCTAAGGCCATGGAAACAACCTTTGGAATAAAACCTATACCGGTACATGGTGGTGGAAGCATTCCTATATGTTCTTTATTTGAAAAAGAATTAGGCATAAAAGTAGTTTTTCTTGGATTTGGATTAGATAGTGATAATCTGCATAGCCCTAATGAAAAATTTGATCTTGCCAATTTTTATAAAGGAATAGAAACCATACCCTACTTTCATAAATACTTTGCGGAAATGAGTTAATGAGGCTTACCTGATTTTGTATGTCGGTATTTTATTTACATACCTACTTAGAGAAAGCAAATCATCAATACTATTTCTTATAAACTTTGCTTACAATTAATAGAAGAATGGCTTTCTCCATAATTCATTATTTATTTATGTATCCGATCCTCTTACTTCACGATTCCAGTACTGTAATAAGAGGCAGTTTTCAAAATACAAGATATGAGAAAGGGAAAACTATAGAATCATATAACATATTTCAGCGGTTAACATTACCAATCATTGACAGGAGTAAAAAAAATCCCCGCATTGCGAGGAAGATTATATGTACGCTATAGCTTTAAGCTAATGTTGCATCCATTGTAATTTCTGTATTTAATAATTTAGAAACCGGGCAATTTTTCTTCGCATCTTCCGCACATTCGTCAAATTTTTGTTTGTCAATGCCTGGTATTTTGGCAGTAACTTTTAATGCGGATTTTGTAATTGCCCCGTCACCTAAAGTAATATTACAGCGGGTTGTAATTTCATCAGGTGTAAATCCTGCGCCATTTAATACAAAGGTTAGTTTCATTGTAAAACAGCCTGCATGGGCTGCTGCAATAAGCTCTTCAGGATTTGTGCCAGGCCCTTCTTCAAATCTTGATTTATAGGAGTATTGTACTCTATCCAATACAGTACTTTGCGTTGTAAGATCTCCTGATCCTTCTTTTCCGGTTCCATGCCATACGGCGGTTGCATGTCTGCTCATATTTATTATTTTTTGTGATGATTGATATTTGTTGAAATCTACTAAAACCCTGTAAAGATAACAGGTGATTATGAATTAATTAGTTTACAACAACAAGAAAAAAATTGTGATACCATTATTTGTTATCCGGGAAATTGTGATGCAGGCACTTTAACGGTTCCTACCGGATTAATTATATGCCAGTCTTTAAAATCCTGCGGAGCATCTAAACCTGATCCATCAATAATATGGGTTTTTGTGCGGATACGCACAGGCTTATCGGTATAAAATTCTTTTCCTGTTTTTGAACGGTCCCAATACAATTCGTTGCAATAAAGAGTATCTCCATTGTGGTTTATAACCTTTACACTATCTCTCAAAAAAACCTTGTTTTCGGTCTCCATATATCTTGCATATAAGGCATCAAGCCTGCTTTCTATAACTAAACTATCATTATAAAAATCGGCATGTATAGTTTTAGGAAATTCAATGTAAGGCACAGTATCCTGGTATATCAACATTAAAGGCGCTGTGATCCTGGCCTTTGTTTTTCCTGAAAGGCTGTAATTAATATTTACCTGTTTTGCTTCCTCAACACCTATACGTTTTGAAGTTGCTTCTCTAATCTCGGTTAAAGAATTTTCGCAACCGAAAATAAAAAAACAGCTCAGTATAAGAGCTGCGTAAAATTTTATTGAAGCTGAATTCATCTGCAAAAGTTATCAATCATATTTATATCTTCTGAACCATACATCACTTAATGAAAAACCAACACTAATGCGTAGAATATTTTCGGTTACATTATTATTTTTATTTCCCCTGTTACCATATTCTACAGCAATATTCATAATTGAAGATTGTGTTTCATAAAAACTTCTTCTTAGCTTTAAAGGAAAGCTTGCACCTGCACTAATTCCGTATTGAGGAAGTTTATTACCAGGTGTAATATAATCTGGTCCAAAATAAATCCCTGCCCTATACTTAACAAAGCTCCAGTATTTTTTTGATTCTAATGTTGCCGGAAAAAATTGAAAACCCATTTTAGCTATCCAGCTATTTTTTACAAGATCTCTTTGCTCATAAAAGCGGTAATTATCCCAATTGGTCATTTCAAAATCTGCCCCAATCAGGAAATGAGCTTTTTCTATAGTAAAGCCAAAACCTGCTGTAGCAGGTAATTTTATTGTTCCCTTTCGATCATTTTTTTCGTACACACTGTCCAACTTATCAGGATTACCGGAGGCAATATTATACGAAAAAGTTTCTCTTAGTACATCCTGCATGGCATTATACTTCTGTTGCATTTTGCCATACGCACCCACCCTCAAAATTCCATTTTTTATTTTGCCTGTATATTGCATACCTCCATTAAAAACTAAACCGCCGAAGTTTGTTTTAGTTTCTGAATTTGAGCTATAATATGGAACTGAATCATTTAAAAAAGTTATCCTGGTGCTATAATCTTTATTGCCAAAGAGGTAGCCCACATTAAAACCGAAACTTAAATTTTTTATTCTTAAGCCAGTACCTAAAAACGCTTCATTAGCTCCACCACTACCTTCATAGATAGATAAAAGGCTGTCAATACTATTCCGGCTTGAGCTATTGATTTTATAGTTGATCTTACTAACTGGGCGAAGACCAAAATTAATTCCCCATGAAATCTTTTTTGCAAATGCTTTTTTATTGCCATTTAGTAAGGGAATACCAAGTTGGAGGTAAGAGAATATAGCATTATTAGCAGTAAATTTTCCCTGGGGATTAACACTATTTAGTGTTCTTGAATCAACTTCTGCAGCTATATCAAGAGTGGTATAAATGAGATTACTGTAGCTGGCGGGGTTAATAAAATTTACAGCAGCTGGATCAGCAATGCCGGCTGAAATGCCACCCATTCCCCTGTTTAAGATATTCCCGTTTGGCACTATGTTTCCTATTCCGTAACGTGAATAAGGGGAATTTTCCTGACCAAAAGAGATTAGTGGGAGTGTAAAAAACAGCAGGCTAAATAAGTTACGTTTTGGTGTTATCATTATATTCACTAATTGCATACAAACCTTTAAAAATCAGGTGAGGGTCGGCAAATATCTTATATTTAAGGTGGTCAGCAAAATAAGGGGCATCACCCCCGGTTAAAAGCACGTTAAAGTTGCTATACTTTGCAGAGTAGGCTTCAACAATTCCATCTATCTCATTACACATTCCTAATAACACCCCGCTTAAAATATTTGTTTTTGTATCATATCCAATAAGAGGAAAATTCCACCCGGTTGCTATTGGGTCAGGCTGTATAAGTGGAAGCTTTGCAGTAAAAGTTTTTAAGGATGCAAAACGCATTTCCATTCCCGGCGAAATACTGCCCCCAATGAACTGTTTATATTTATTAATAAAATTATAAGTGATGCATGAGCCCATCCCTATTACAAGATTATTTTTCCCGGGATAAAAATGGACGGCACCGGCCGATAATGCGATTCTGTCTGCACCAATAGTATCCGGCTTTTTTACTGGTGTGGTAAAAGGCAGTTTAGTTGTAACAGAAATTTTATGAAATACTGACCGTGAATAAAGAATTTTTTCAACTTCAGGATTATGACCAATTACCGAAGATAAAATTGTTTTTGAAGGCAGGTATTTATCTATGATTTGCTTTAATGTTTCTGTACTGTCATTAGTTAATACAAAAACTTCATCAATTAATCCATTTAAAAATACTCCGCATTTTAACCGGGTATTTCCAAAATCAAAACAAAGAGTTATCTGCAAAATATATTTAAGATTTAGCGGGAATTAAATCTAAATTTTAAATCTGGAATTATGTTATAATTTCAATCCGCTTAAATTTTTGAAATGGCCGTTAAGCTTAACTCTTTCTTTTAGCATTTCCATTTCGGCAACAACAGGTAACACTTTAGTTATATGCCTTTTTAAATATTCCTGGCGTTGCAGCTCTGTAAAAAGACTCAGTAATTCATACTCTTCCTGTATAGAAAGCCCGGCATGATGGGCTACATCGTAGCTCCATAACTGCTCTTCAGATTTTTTAAACTGATTAGGAACTTTAAGCAATGTATGCAATTCACGAATTCCGTTGATCACTTTTTTCATTAATGTATGGCTACCATGCTCTTTATTTGGAGGATAATTTACAATAGCCCCACTATATAATTTTTCGGGTACTTCTTTTATCTCCTCAAGAATGCGGAATATTTTATTGCCCCGGGTTTTTATATCCATCTCCCCATTACTATAAGTTTTACTTACCTCAATAATATCTACTAATGTTCCCAATTCAGTTATCCGGTTATTAATTACAGGGGGAATTCCGAAAGGGCGGTTAGCTTTGTACGATTCTGAGATCAATTGCTTATAGCGGGGTTCAAAAATATGCAGATTAAGTTCTTCGCCGGGATATATAACAATTGATAATGGAAAAATAGGAATGAAGTTGGTCATTGGGGATAGGGTTAACAGACTAAATTAATAACTAAAAATACATCGCAAAAAAATAAAAAAGAAATACTCAATTAACTTTCAGAGTTCATTGTAGAAAATTGAAGAAAAGATTATAACCCATTCACAAACAGCTTTAATTAATAGTGACAGTAATTTTTGGAATTTAAAATTATACTTTGAATTTTGTTATATGTGGCAACACCTTTTACAGCAATTGATTTCAGGTAATGCAAAAGCTTTGGCAAGATGTATTTCGCTTGTAGAAAATGAAGTAAGTGGCTATGATGAATTAATGGAACAATTACCCGGAGATACATCAGTTCACATTATTGGTATAACGGGGGCTCCGGGTGCTGGTAAAAGTACTCTGGCTGATGCATTGATCGGTTCCTTGGTAGCCGACGATAAAAAAGTGGGTGTGTTATGCGTGGATCCCTCATCCCCTTTCAACATGGGCGCTTTGCTTGGTGATAGAATCCGGATGAGTGAATGGTACAACAATCCTAATGTTTTTATTCGTTCACTGGCTACAAGAGGCTCACTTGGCGGATTAACTCCCAAGATAATTGAGATCACTGAATTGATGAAAGCTGCAGGGTTTGATTATATAATTATTGAAACAGTTGGTGTTGGGCAAAGTGAAATTGAAATTGCAGGTATTGCAGATACAACTATTGTAGTATTAATGCCCTCGTCGGGAGATGAAATTCAAACCATGAAAGCCGGGGTTATGGAAATAGCAGATATTTTTGTGGTTAACAAAAGCGATAACCCCGGAGCAAATGTGTTTGTAAAAAATCTTTTGATGAATATGAAGCGTGTCTTTAGTAACAACGCTCATGAAGTTTCAATTATAAAAACCATAGCCACTGAAAAAAAAGGAATTGAAGAATTAAAAGAAAAGATTTTAGAACAGTTTGCTTCAGTACTTTCTGAAAAAAAATACTTATTACTGACTGAAAAAGCTTACCAGCTTATTCAAAATAAGAGAATGAAGGATGTAAATAAAAAAATGTTGAGGGAAGAAATAATGAAAAATTACTCCACCAAATTTAATTTATATGCTTTTATAAAATATTTTGATGAGTTATATTCTGCTCATGATAATATTCAGTATTAGTTTGCAAAGGCATATCTTCAACAAAATGGAAATAAACAAAAATCTCATGGATGAATTTGTCCCAAAATTAGCGAGGTGTGAACCAACTTTAGTAAAGGTTGTGCCTGGTAAAGTATATGCATGGTGTACATGCGGCCTTAGCGAAACACAGCCTTTCTGTGATGGAAAACATAAATCAATTGAATCACTTTTATTTAAATCCCTAAAGGTTCAATTTGAAAAAGAAGAAGAGGTTTGGCTATGCAATTGTAAGCGAACTAACAATCCTCCTTATTGTGATGACTCACATAAAAATAATACTGAGCCTAAGAAAGCTATGTAAAAATTATTTAAAACTCCCTGTTATTCTTCCACCATCTATAGCCTACAAAACCTATTATAGCAAATGGGGTAAGCATTAAATAAATAATTCCTGAATTAAAACCTTTGGCGGGCTTATCGCCCATTTGCTGAGTTGTTTTGGCGCAAATAGAGCATTGGGCATTGGAAATATTTAAAGTAAAAATACAGAAGTAAAAAGTAAAAAATAGTATTAACAAAAGCTTCCTCATAACATTACAAAGGTAGGTTGTATCAAATAAAGTCATGCCCCTTTTAGTAAAGAATTTGCTTATAAAACTTCTTGCATCCCTTTAGGGGATTGGTTTACACCTCTTCCATTTGCATACTTTTCTGCTGCTTCTTCCTGTCATCCTCATTAAGTATTACTTTACGCATACGTATATGTTTCGGTGTTACTTCAATACATTCATCCTGTTGAATGTATTCCATACATTCTTCCAGCGTCATTAAAATTTTAGGAGCAGCCCTTGAGGCATCATCACTTCCACTGGCACGGTGGTTAGTAAGTTTTTTGGGTTCAGTTGCATTCACTACCAGGTCTCCTGGTTTAATATGCTCAGCTATAATCTGACCTACATAAACTTCCTCTCCCGGATCAACAAAAAACCTTCCTCTGTCCTGTAATTTATCTATTGAATAACCTGTTGTTCTCATAGTGTTTTTTGAGATCAACACTCCATTACTTCTTCCAGGGATATTTCCTTTCCAGGGTTTGTATTCCAAAAACCGGTGAGCCATTACAGCCTCTCCGGCCGTATTAGTAAGCATATTTGATCTAAGCCCTATCAATCCTCTTGAGGGTATTTCAAATTCAAGATGCTGCATCTCGCCCTTTGTTTCCATTATCAGCATTTCACCTTTGCGTTGGGTAACCATGTCAATAACCTTTCCGCTATATTCAGCAGGCACATCTACTACAAGGTTTTCGTACGGCTCACATTTTTTTCCGTTGATCTCTTTAGTAATTACCTGGGGTTGACCAATAGTAATTTCAAACCCTTCACGGCGCATGGTTTCTACCAAAATACTTAAATGCAAAATTCCTCTGCCAAAAACCATAAAACTATCCGCACTATCTGTATCAGCAACTCTTAAAGC
>JBDSAQ010000322.1:0-3484 GCA_039922095.1 Ginsengibacter sp.
TTATATATAGATACATCAAGCTCTGTAATTTGAAACTCAAGCCCAATTGATTTGAACAAATCTATCGTCTCCTGCAAATATTCCCTGCTTATTCCGCTAATACCTAAATGGCATTGCATACCAATCCCGTCTATGGGAACACCGTTATCTTTTAATCTTTTTAATAGTTTATAAATTTCAGTTCTTTTTTGTGGGGAATGGTCATCAAAGTTGTCGTTATAAAATAATTTTGCGGCAGTATCTGCTGCGTGTGCATATTCAAAAGCCTTTGCTATATATTCTTCACCCACAATTTTATAGAGAGGATCGTTTGATCGAAGGTATTCTCCTTTTTTGTTGGATACAGCCTCATTTACAACATCCCAGCAATACACTTTGCCTTTATACCGGCTAACAATTCTTGTGATATGTTCTTCCATTCTTTTTAACACCAATTCTTTTGATGCTATATTTTCGCTATCCTTAAAAAACCATGCAGGCATGTGTTTATCTCTTGTAGAATATATAAGGCAATGGCCACGTACAGCCATGTTATTTTGCTGTGCAAAATTTACCAGCATATCAGCCTGATCCCATCTGAAACTATCTTCATAAGGGTGTATCCGAAAGGGTTGCATGGATTGTTTGCCAGTTAAGCTTGAATACTGAGTTTTTATAAACTCAGCTATTTTGGGATCATTTAAATCAGTTTCAGGAGTAATTGCGGTACCAACAGGAAAGTAATTTATATAAGCCTCTCTAAGTGTTTTATAAGGTGGAATTTTCTGAGAAATAGTTTTAAGACCAGGCTTTGCTATAGTATCAATAGCTGATTTAAAAATGACTATTTTTTTATCAACAGTCGCAGATTTTTCGTTGAAAAGTGTATTAATAACGCTAATCTTTTGTGCTTGTACATCAGCTTTATTTTTTGAAACAAAACACCCGGAAATAAAACTGATAAATAGAAGAGTGATTACAGATAAAGTTTTCATGCAGAATAATAAGGGAAGCTATATAATGATTTTTATGCCGCAAGTTAAAACTTTCTCTGAATGTTCTTTCCTCCAGGTATTTCTTTGGCTAAAACTTAAGTTTTGGCTACCTCAGATTAGCCCTTAGCGTCGCGATAATTGAACGCAGCCATATTTTTAATTTGCCAATACATTATTAGATAGTAAGAGTATTGAAAAATCAAATAACTCAGGCATTACTGCTTAATAACTTATCTATTACCTTAAGTTTGCATAAATTTTTATATTTAAGATGGTTAACGCTATACAGCGTTAATTATGTAACAATATCAAAGCAATGATAAAGTCTGGAGTAATGATATCCAAGCCCCGCAAAAAAAAATATAGTTTCAAATCTTTTTTAGGTGGCCTTGTTATTTTTAGTATATCCATAATTATAGGTTTGTTAATAGGGGAAATGATTGTAAGATTAATCTTTAAAAAAGATATGGTATTATATCCGAGATATCATACTGATGCTCAATATGAAAAATTTAAGATCAGGCGTGTTAGATCTGATATGACTTTTACCCATACAAGTTATGATGGCCAGTTTCATTTTAAAACTAACAACAAAGGGTTTCGGAATAATAATAATATTTTTTATAAAAAGGATTCCGGAGAAACACGGGTCATTGCCTTGGGTGATTCACATACCCAGGGATATGAAGTTAACCAGGATGAAACATTCTCAAGCGTTGCCGCATATAACCTTAATAAGAGTGGCTTGCGAAGCACAGTAATAAATGCTGGTGTCTCAGGATTTAGCACTGCAGAATGTTTAGTATTTTTGGAAAATGAAGGATATAAGTACAACCCGGATTATGTAGTGCTGGCTTTATATGCAAACGATTTCCAGGATAATTTACGAAGCAATCTTTTTGAATTAAAAAATGATTCACTAATAATTAAAAACTATGAATATATCCCGGGAGTAAGTATTCAAAATAAACTCTACAAATACCGAATATTCAGGTGGTTGGGGGAAAACTCATATTTATATGCATATGCTTTTAATACTGTTTGGGATTTTTTTAAAAGGCGCAATAGCAAAGCAGCGGCAGATACAGAAACCGAACGTGCTATTTCAGTAAATCCAAATACTAAATATTCCAAAGAGCTTATGGCAAAGTTGATTAGCCGGTTTCACGATTACTGTAAATTACACGGGATTAAATTAATTATTCTTGATATCCCCCAACTGTATACTCTTGTTTCTGTATCATCCTCTATTCCAAAAGATATGGTATCGGATATTAAAAAGAACTGCGATACATTGTTTAATTATGATGGTATGAGGAACGATTACAACAAAATATCTCTAATTCACGTTAAACATGGGCACAGGCATATTTCAGCAGAAACTCATAAAATGATAGGGCAAAAGATCAGTGAATACATTTTATCAAATCAAAAGAGATAATCTGATTTACTAAATTTTTTTAATTATTAATCTATAGATAGTATAATGATAATACTTGGGATTTCCGCATTTTATCACGATTCTGCAGCGGCCATTATTGAGAATGGCGAAGTGATAGCTGCCGCACAGGAAGAACGTTTTACCCGTAAAAAACACGACCCGGATTTTCCCGTAAATGCAGCACGTTTTTGCCTGGAGTATGCCGGTTGTTCAATAAATGATGTTGATGCAATTGTTTTTTATGATAAGCCGCTGTTGAAATTTGAAAGGTTGTTAGAAACTTACTATGCTTATGCACCAAAAGGAGTAAGATCCTTTATGATGTCTATGCCGGTTTGGATAAAGGAAAAATTGTTTCTAAAAAAACTTATATGGGAAGCTTTAGATACCATAGAGAAAGTTGACAGGAAAAAGATAAAACTTTTGTTCCCGGAGCATCATTTGTCTCATGCTGCAAGTGCTTTTTATCCATCCTCTTATGAACGTGCTGCTATCTTAACTATTGATGGAGTAGGCGAATGGGCCACTGCATCTATTTGTGTTGGTGAAGGTAATAAGATCACTATTTTAAAAGAATTAGACTTTCCTCATTCTCTGGGTTTGCTATATTCTTCTGTTACTTATTTCTGTGGCTTTAAAGTTAATTCAGGTGAGTATAAGTTAATGGGCCTTGCACCTTATGGTAACCATAACTCCGAACAGGTAAAGCGCTTTATAAATATTATTAAGACCAATCTTGTTGAACTTAAAGAGGATGGTTCAATCTTCCTTAATCAGGATTATTTTAATTATGCAACAGGTTTAAGAATGGTTTATGATGATAAATGGAAAGAATTATTCGGATTTCCACGACGTGATTCAGAATCTCTTCTTGAGCAACAGCATTGTGACCTTGCTTTGGCAATTCAAGAAGTAACTGAAGAGGCTGTACTAAATCTTGGCAAAGAAGCAAAAAAGCTTACCAATGCAGACTATCTGTGTATGGCTGGTGGTGTGGCGCTTAACTGCGTTGCAAATGGCAAGCTGGATGATGCTAAAATTTTTAAACAGATTTTTATTACACCTGCTG
>JBDSAQ010000323.1:0-6084 GCA_039922095.1 Ginsengibacter sp.
ATTTAATAAGAAAGCGCTTCCTTCTTTATAAGCAGGTAGCTTACCCGACTTGGATTTCCATACGCTATTGTATTGCTCAACAATAGTGAAGGCAGCGGCAGCATTTTCAACGGTAATGTCACTTGTATTCAAAGCGGTATTTACATAATGCAGTAGTGTGTTCTTATTGGCTTCTGGTTCGCCATATTTGTTTAAGAGAAGCAAAGGAGATTGCAGAGTAAGCAGGAATTGTTGCTCACTTGCAGGTTGTATATCGTGAGTGATGGTAAAGTTTTTATCAGGTTCAACAGCTTCAGAAACAGGAGAGGCAGTGAAGGTAATTTCAACTTCTCCATATTGAGCTGAACGGCTGCGTCCTGCCTGCGCTGTTTTTTGTTTGCTTACTTCTTTAATGAGTTCATTTAAAAATTTAGCAGGTCCCTTTATGCATCCAGCAAACGTTTGGCCTTCATCCAGTGCTTCGTAATAAAATATGCCGCCCGTATCCTGGTCTTCTTCGCTTCGCCCTGCCGAACGGTTAGGTCGTGAGTTGTGAAAGAAAAAAGTAGTGTCAGGCTTTTGTGCTGTAAAAGTGTTTTGCTGCCTGATAAAAGTTCCACCGACTGTTTTGGTTATTTCGTATTCATCTTCCGTGGGCTTATTAAAAATATTTACCAACTCTTCGTTGTTTACCTCATTCTCAGTCAATTTTGTGTTTTTGCTTTTATAGCTGTGAATGTGGAGTGGTAAAGGCTTTGCATTGTTGTAGAAGAGTGGTTCAAAACAAACCTCGCAGGTTAAGAATAACTCTTTAAATGCGGGGTCTGAATGTGCATTTGCGAGATTACGTGCTTGTATGTATTGTGAAGCCAATAAACCCCTCAGCCTGTTGCCGTTAAAAACCTTTTCGGTCAATACTGTATTCTTCTCGCCTAATTGCATAGCTAATACCACCGGTGAAAGGGTTTTGATTTGTACAAATACTTCATTATTTGTTACCTGCAAGGTGCTTGCATCGCCACTTTCAATAACAGCGTTATTACTACCTAAGGCAGCCTTTGAAAAGTTTGTGTCATTTGAGGAACTATTATCTAATCTGCAGGAAACTTTTCCAAAGCCCCTGTTGCGTCTTGTGCCTGCATAGCGAAAGTTCAAAACTGCTTCTTTTAACAGTGCCTTTTCATTTTCAGCCAATGTTTCATTCCCATTAATAACACCTTCAAAGCATATTGCTTTTCCATTTGCTATAAAAGGTTTGATCACTCTGTAGTTGCGAAGGCTGGTGTCTTTTGCTACCTCGTCTTGCAACGCCGTTTGATGTATTTCAGCAGTAAAGAATTTGCGGATATTTTCTGGTGCAAAAGCAAAGGGATGCTTCTTTTTGAGGTCGGGCAAATTTTCTTTACTCACTTCGCTCAGGTAATAGTTTTTAAACAAGAGCCTTCCACTGTTTTTTTCATCTCCTTCCTTACCAAAAAACTTTATGACGTCTTCTTCTATTTTACATTCTGGTTCACCTTTCATTTCCATTACTTCTGTCATGCTTTCTTTTAGCATCCCTTTAATCCGTCTTGCCGGTATAAATGGAAATCCGTCTTTATCAAAAACGATATCCGTGTCTATCAAAGCGCTTCCTTCGCCGCTGCCAGTTAACAGAAATGATTGTAAGGTGATTTGCAGTTTCATTTGTCAAGTAATTGTGTGGGATAAAAATCTTTTAGTTCGATGATGTCATAATAAGGTGTTCTATCAAAGTGTTCATCTTTCATCCTCGTCCAAAGTGTTTCATGAATGTCCGTATTATTGTATTTCGGTAAGTATAGATCTCTGGCTGTTGTTTCAGCAATAAACATTTTTTGCTGGTGTTCATCCTGTTTCAATACATCCCTAAGCCCCATTAATTTGTTCACAGGCCAAGGCTTATTGTCTTTATCCCCAATGGATATTTTTTTGATGTTTTGTTTTAGCTGGTGGAGGTTGCCGGGTGCCGCATCTACGCGATAAGCATCCATCCTCAACAGGTTGTTTTTTGGTGTTGTGTATTGTTGTGCAATGATGGTGTTAAGGTCTCCGGCAAAACCACCTGAAGAAATCATATAGCCTAACCATGAATTTCCTTCAGCAGTTTTTGCGTTTTTTTTAGCTTTCTTCATAAGTTCCTCTGCAAGCTGGTAGGCCCTGTAAAATGGATAGTGTGTTTTTACAATTGCCACACCTGCACAAGCCGACATTTTCTCCTTCTTATCCTGAAACTCTATTTCTTCTTCGTTAATAAAAGCAATTAATTTTTCAGCAAGATGCACACCGAGGCGACCTTCGCAAACAAATGAGAAATCATCGCCGGCAGTTATGAGTGGTCTTATCGGCAATATTTTCCTATTATACCATTTAGAAACTTTCTCATTTTTACCCTTTCCATAAATTTTCAATGTGAAATTTTCCTCAGTGGTTAAGATATTATCATCAAAAATGTCAACAACATGCTTTATCAATCTTTTCATTACTCTTCCAGACACTTCATTTACCTGTTTTGAGAGACATCGCAAATCTTCTAATGAGGCACAATCAACAAATTTTTTCCCTATCCCATTTCCATCAACGTGCACTATAGCTACATATCCTTTTTCATCAGGTTGTCCAAGACGATCTATTTGGTCGGTGAATATGTATTTGTCTAAAAGTTGGTCTCCATAATATTCTTTAGTAACCAATACTTGCTGCGACTTTTCCGCCATCTTCATCTTCACGTCTGAAGCATTGGAAATCGATTGTTTAGTGGCATCATTAAATATTTCCTGTGCTTCGTTTGATTGCGGACAATCTTCAACTATGCCGTGTTTAAATGGGGATACGTTGGGACTGAAAAAGCTTTTATTATGCGCCAGTTGTTCAACTGTACCTTTTTTATTTTTTCTGAACGAGGTTTCATCAAGAACAAAGTTTGTGTTCACGCCAAAGGCAACTTTTAAACTTGGATAGAATTTCAAAAGAAGGAGAGAATACTTCTTAATGAAGTGATAAGTTTTTGTGTCTTTAAATTCACCTGAATAGATATCAGTTACCAGTTTTTCTTCTTTTACAAATACCATTGCATTACCGCCACCTATATAAGCTATTTCTGCATCGTAATCACCCGTAAGCACTCCGATGTCTTTTGGAACTTCGTTAGTTTGCTCATCTCCATCCCATGCAGTAAATACTTTTTTGAAAATGTTTTCCTTTCTACATTCTTCAAGGCATTTTATCATGGCTTCGTTATACAAAAGATGCTCAATAATATACGATGCGCCAATATTTTCTTTTAGTTTATTGCTGCTGAAAATATATTGCTGAATAGATACCGTATCAATAATAACCGCTGTATAATTTTGCATAATAATTTCTACTTTGATTTTATTCAATAAATCAATGTCCCTTTTGGAAAGGACTAAAAGAAAAAAGTTAACAGGGAAGGAAAAGATAAATGGCTATTCGGGGGAGATAGGATTTACGAATTTAAATCTGAGGATAATAATAAGAGATTTATTTTAAACCTTCAAAAAAAATATAATAAAACTTTACCCAAAACACAATCTTATAAGATTAATTCCATTTTTATATCTGCTGTTTTAAAGGGGGCATTAACTACCTCCACATGTTTAAAATCAAATTTTTCATACAGCCGGATAGCTGTTTGCAGGTTGCTGTTAGAGTATAGAATTATTTTCGAAGCTTTCATCTCTTTTGCTTTGGCGATACATTTTTCCAAAAGCCTCCCGCCAAATCTTTTGCCACGATGTTCCGGCGCAACAGACATTTTAATAAGCTCATATTCTTTATCGTTTATTTTAAAAATGCCTGCAGTGCCAATAACAGCATCATCATCTTTTAGCAGGAATATAAAACCTCCACGATCAATAACATTTTGCCGTGGAAGATCGAGAACTTCAAGATCATGTGATTCTACCAAATCAAATTTTTCAAGCCATTCAAGGTTCAACTGCTGAAAATCTTTAAGATACTGATCTTCATAGTCAATAATATCAGCCATAAAAAAGTTATAAATCCGAAAGATAAGAAATGGAACAAAACTGTCGGTAAGAGATATTATAAAACAAAACCTATTTCACGACATCTACTTCCAGTATCACACTCGTATGCCTGAGATCAGTACCGGGGTTGAATCCTATGGTCATAAGATAATCACCGGAAAAAGTTTGGTTTGCTTTTATTGCTGATTGCGTGCCTGGATAAAGATTTATTTCTTTAACGGAATATTGCTTCTTTGCATCAAGCCCTTTTAACTTGACAGGTTCTACAGATGGATTTAAATCGTACCTGAAGTTACTTAGATAGTTGAAAACGATGGCTTTGCTTTTTGCCTCATCAACATACATAAGCGAAGCAAAATCATTTTCATAAGGGCTCATCAAACGGTACAGGTTTCCATGCCACACAATATCACTAAATGCTTTATAATTCGCAACAGCCTGTTGTGCAAACTGAAGATCTTTTTCACTCAGTTGATCCACAACAATATCAAACCCAAGCTTACCCATCATAGCAACATCTGTGCGGTATTTAATCGGATATTTGCTCCAATCTGTAACATGATTGCAGGTGGCAATAGCAGGATAGAAGTAAGAATAATCCCACTGTATAAAAACTCTTTCAAGCGCATCGGTATTATCGCTTGGCCAGAACTCTGTAAAATATTGTAAGGCTCCGTAGTCAACACGGCCGCCCCCGCCGGAGCAAAGCATCATGGGAACAGTGGGATATTTCGCTCTTAATCTTTGCAACACTTTGTATAAGCCTTTCACATAATCAACATACAACTGGCTTTGCGGCATTTTGTTCTTTTCAAGATACATGCTGTGTGCGTTAAAGATAACAGCATTGCAATCCCACTTGATAAATGCGAGCTCAGGATTTTTTGTGAACAATGTATCAAGCACACCATACACAAAATTTTGTACATCAGGATTACTGAGATCAAGCACTAATTGATTACGATAATAATGCTCGGGTCTTTGTGGTTCACGCAGCACCCAATCAATATGCCGGTCATACAGTTCACTTTTGGGATTCACCATTTCAGGTTCTACCCAAATACCAAACTTAACCCCGGCCTTTGATGCTTCCTTTACAAGATAACCAATGCCACTTGGCAATTTCTTTTTGTTCTCCTGCCAGTCTCCCAGCCCAGCATTATCACCATTACGTGGATACTTGTTTGCAAACCAGCCATCATCTAAAAGGAACATATCAACGCCGAGATTTTTTGCTCCTTTGAACAGGTTAACAATTTTGTTTTCATCAAAATCAAAAAAGGTTGCTTCCCAGTTATTCAGCAATGTCAAACGCTTTCCCCCGCCATCGAGCAGGCGATATTTTATAGCCCAGTTATGAAGATTCCTGCTTGCTGCTCCTTTTCCATTTTCAGAATAAGTATAAATAAATCCTGGCGTTGTAAATGTTTGGTTGGGCTGCAAAGTATATGCAGATGCGTAAGGGTTAATGCCGGCGATCAAACGAAGATGATCATACACATCTTTCTCAAAATCTATTTTATAATTGCCGCTCCACGCAAGCGTACCGAGCATTACAGCCCCTTCATCTTCTGTTGCGGGTTTATTAAATGAGAGTGCAAAAGCAGGCGGCTGAAAAAGATCAGCTCTTGCACCAAGCTTTGTATCTATTGTTTTTATGCCCGCAGTTAGTTCATTTTCTTCAGGCCTCATCTCTGTTGCCCAGCCACCATGAAAGTGTGTGAGAAAATATTTTGTATTCGTAAAATATAAATTGGCAGAAGCATATTTTTCCATTACCACAGCCTTCTTTTCGGTGTGTTTTATTTCGCTCCATTGCTCTATCACATTTTCATTATACCATGTTTTAAAAAACAATGTTACTTCAAAAGGATATACCGGATCTTTTAACGAAATACTGGTAAGCTTTGTATTATCATCTGTTTTTGTTATGGATGAACTTACATATAACAGCTCCAGCGATTTGTTACCATCCGCATGTGTTACCTGTATTGCGGGCTCCAGCAGGTTCCATGTACCCGCTGGTGTGTAAGCGTTGTTACCTATGCCTTTGTTATCATCGTCCCGGCGGTAT
>JBDSAQ010000324.1:0-2571 GCA_039922095.1 Ginsengibacter sp.
AGAGAGTGATATGGAATTTATAATTGCCGCTACCACTAAAAATATAATGATGGTAGAAGGTGAAAGTAAGGAGTGCCAGGAGGAGGATCTTATTAAAGCCATTGAAACCGCACATGAAGCCATTAAAATACAGGTAAAAGCCCAGGAAGAGTTAAGAGAAAAATGTGGGGCAAAACAAAAAAGAGAATATCCGAAGCCATATCGTAATGAGGATCTTCAGAAAAAAATAAATGATTTTGCGAAGGAAAAAATGCTGACCATTTCTTCCGCTGCATCAGCAAAACATTACAGAGCATATGAGTTTGATAATTTAAAGATTGAGTTAAAGGCACATTTGGGTGAATTAGAAGATGAGGATAAATCTTTGATAAATTATTACTTTGATGATCTGCAATATAATGTCGTGAGAAATATGATCTTAAATGAAAAAAGAAGGCTTGATGGAAGAGGCACTGAAGACGTTCGTGAATTAACGATGGAGACTGATATATTGCCTACTCCACATGGATCAGCATTATTTACACGAGGCGAAACACAATCTCTTACCACGGTAACTTTAGGTACCCCTTTAGATGAGTTGCTGGTTGAAAGCGCTGCTAAAAGTGATTACTCAAAATTTATTTTACATTATAATTTTCCTCCTTTTTCCACTGGTGAGGTTAAACCAATGCGTGGTGTTGGCAGAAGGGAAGTAGGCCATGGCAATCTCGCTATGCGATCTTTAAAAAAGATAATGCCCGGTTCTGATTATCCTTATACAGTAAGGGTTGTAAGCGATATTTTAGAAAGTAATGGTTCATCTTCCATGGCAACTGTTTGTGCCGGTTCATTGGCATTAATGGATGCAGGTGTTCCTATGCAAAAACATGTAAGTGGTGTGGCAATGGGCTTGATTTCCAAGGGTGATCAGTATGCAATTTTAACTGACATTCTGGGAGATGAAGATCATTTGGGAGATATGGATTTCAAAGTTACCGGAACAAGAGAGGGTATCTGTGGCGTACAAATGGATATTAAAGTTGATGGGTTAAGCATGGATGTTATGAGGCAGGCATTAGAGCAGGCAAGAAAGGGCAGGCTGCAAATATTAGATGCTATGTATGCCTGTGTCCCAGCCCATAGAGAAGAGGTTAAACCTCATGCCCCAAGGATGGAAAAATTGATAATTGACTCTGAATTTATTGGAGCCGTTATTGGCCCGGGAGGAAAGATCATCCAGGAAATTCAAAAATCAACAGGTGCAACTATCAATATTACCGAAGTGGGAAAAACCGGCGAGGTTAGTATTTTTTCTGCTGATAAAGAAAGCCTTGACCAGGCCGTTGCATGGGTTAAAAGTATAGTTGCAGTACCTGAAGTAGGAGATGTTTATGAAGCTACTGTAAAATCTATTAAAGAGTTTGGCGCCTTTGTTGAATTTTTGCCGGGCAAACAAGGCTTATTGCATATCTCAGAAATTATGTGGAAGCGCTTAGACACTATGGAAGGCGTATTGAATGAAGGTGATAAGGTAAAAGTGAAAATTATTGGCACTGATCCAAAAACAGGTAAATTTAAATTGAGCCGAAAAGCTTTATTACCTAAGCCCGAGGCGCCCAAACCTGTTCCAAATCAAAGAGATATAAGGCAGTAATTTTTTGAAAGCTCCCCTAATGCTTCTTTTAAAATTTTTGAAGAACCATTGGCGATGATCTGGAATGCTGGCTCTCATTATCATCAATAAAACAGGTTTATAAATTATAATAGAATATCAGAGATTCCGTTCTTATTGCACAACAACACTTTTTGTTTGAACTGTATGTGCACTGAAATATCCCAGCGCACCGCCGGTAATATTGCTTAAAGGGTTGGCGGGTGACGCATTATTATTGCCACCTGTACCACTTTGACTAAGGCTGAACCAATATTTATAAACACGGGCATCTATACATTGCATGTCTACTTTTACTGTATCGCCGCTTTTTATTTTATCATCATCATTGTCGTTTGCAAAATCGGGAAGAAGTACAGTGTTGATGCGACCATCTGAAAAATCATCATTAATAACGAAGATGGTTTTGTTTGTCAGTCCATTTTTGTATTGCTTAAAGCGATAAGCATTTCCTTTGCCCGGAGGATCTTTAAAAACTACATTGGCATATTTTACAATATCTCCAAATCCAATAAAATCTTCCACAAACAAACTATCAAATTTTACCTCCGCAGGCATTTGTGAAGTTGCTGAAAACACCTCGCCGTTTATATTTACGGATAATCTGTAAGCATGGCCCGTTGTGCCATTGATCGCACTTGTTTGATAGGTGCCTGCAACAGTTTCAACAAGTGTTATTGGGGAATTATTATTGTCAGTAACGGTTACAATAGCGCCGCTTACCCACGGAAAAGTATTAGCCTCACTGAAGTTTACTGTCTGTGTAATTTGTACTTTACAAAATCCCGGTTCATTAGTAATTATTCCTTCAATCACATATTTTTTTGCGGCATTATTAAGGTTTATATCTATTACTTTTTCGCAGGAAGTAAGAAGAAGGAGGAGCCCCCATCCCCTGGAGGGGCGAAAGAACTCCCGTC
>JBDSAQ010000325.1:0-4021 GCA_039922095.1 Ginsengibacter sp.
CCGGTAATGGTATTTTTAAATTTTAGCGGAGGCGGGGTGCGGAGCGCATGCTTTGCAATGAATGTGTTGCAACATCTCGATAGTTTAACCAACGGAAATTTATTGCAACAAACACTTTTAATGAGTGGAGCGTCAGGTGGTATGTTATCTGCCACCTATTTCAGAGAATTATATAGAAACAGGCAAAATGGAAAACCCATAAATCTCCGGGATCAGAAATATCTTGATAATATTTCAGGCGATCTTTTAAACCCGGTTTTTTCGTCTATGATAGCAAGAGACCTGATTGCTCCGGGTCAAAAATTTTCAGTTGGCAGTTATAGTTATGTGAAGGACCGTGGTTACGCTTTTGAACAAAAGCTTAACGAAAATACTGACGGGATATTGGACAAAGACATTGCGAATTATAGCGCTGATGAAAAAGCTGCTAAAATTCCTTTAATAATATTTAACTCAGTAATTACCAGGGATGGAAGGAGGCTCATGATCTGCTCACAGCCTCTTAGTTTTTTAATGCAATCGCAGTACCCGGACAGAGAAAGTAATGCAACAAGTCCCGATGCTGTTGAATTTGCAGCCCTTTTTGCCAGGCAGAATCCGTTGAATTTACGGTTACTTACCGCCCTGAGAATGAATGCCACCTTTCCATATGTTTTACCTAATGTATGGCTGCCTTCAAACCCTGTTATTGATGTTATGGATGCAGGACTAAGAGATAATTTTGGACAGGAAACCTCTTTGCGTTTTTTAAATGTATTTAAAGAATGGATAAAAGAAAATACGGGAGGTATAGTACTGCTGCAGATAAGAGATACTGAAAGGGGCGGGTGGGAAAAACCTTTTGAATCTACTGATATTTCCGGAGTGATAACCAAGCCTGGAACTATATTACAGTACAACTGGTATAAACTGCAGGAGTATGCACAAAATGATCAGATAGCATATGCCAGTCAATTTTTTGATAGCAGCTTTCATCGGATCACTTTTGAATATAAGCCTGAAAATGAAGATAAAGGAGTAACAGTAAATTTCCATCTCACAGCAAGAGAGAAAAAAGAAATTCTACTATCACTAAACAGACCTGATAATTTGTATTCATTTGAAGAGATAAAAAAATATTTTAGATGATAAAAATGTCAGGGTTGATCAGGGCTGTAGCAGTTTAAATGCAGCAGGCAAAATTTTAATGATTAATTTCTTATTAGTTATAGCCGGATCCCCATCAATATGCAAAGGAGCTAATGACGGATTATCAATTACCAGTTTGTCAGTTTGAAAATACAGCACCTCACTTTTATTAAAATTTTTCTCTTCACTTTGTATTACTTCCCCAAAGTTGATTTGTTGCAGAACCGCCCAAAGTAATTTTACTTTGCTCATTTTTTTTACTACAATAATATCCAGTAAGCCATCACTAAGGCTGGCCTTTGGCGCAATGGTAAAATTGTTTCCAAATTGATTACTGTTTGCGACGCTAATGAAAAAAGCTTCTGTTGAAAAAGTTTTTTCTTTTATAGTTATATCAAATAAATAAGGTGATGCCTTGAAGAAATTTTTAAGCGATTGTTTTATATAAGTAGTTAGTCCCCGGTTTTTATCTAAGGCAAAATCATAAGCTACCTGTGCATCAAAGCCAATACCACAAAGCATACAGCTAAAATGGTTATTTATATAAAATGCATCAATGTATTTGCCCGTTCCTTCAAATATTAAATTTAATGCTCTTGCAGGTTGCTTAGGAATTTTAGCTGTAAAGGCCAATCCGTTTCCTGATCCTGCAGGTATAATCCCAATATTTATGTCAATACCAAGTAACGCAGATGCTACCTGGTTTACTGTACCATCTCCTCCGCAAATAACAACATCGGTAATTTTTTCTTTATTAATTTTTTCTTTGAGAAATGAATAACTCCCGTTTTTTTCCGCAGGCAAAATCTCAAAATTAATTTTTTGTTCCAGTGTTTTTTTCCTGATAATATGTTCAAGGGATTTTTTTCTGCTTGTGCCTGATATTGGATTAATAAAATAAAGGATTTTTCTTTTCATGATTTTTTCCGATAACTAACTAATCTTTGAATATGAACTCGATGGAGAATAGTAAATAGGTATGTTATTGTCTTTTATTCACAATTGTCCATTCAACATTCACCCTTCACAAATTAATTCATTGCTTTCCACAACAGATCTTTCAATTCAATTAACCCCTGGTTAGCAACTGACGATATAAAGATGTGAGGAATTTCTTCGGGTAATTCTTTTTCTATTCCATCTTTTAATTCTGCATCAAGCATATCACTTTTACTTATAGCAATTATGAATTTTTTATCCAGCAATTCAGGGTTATATTCCTTCAACTCGTTACGCAGAATATCAAATTCTTTTTTATGATCATTACTGTCTGCAGGTATAAGAAAAAGTAAAACTGAATTTCGTTCTATATGCCTTAAAAAACGATGGCCCAGGCCTTTACCTTCCGCGGCGCCTTCAATAATTCCGGGAAGATCTGCAATGCAAAAACTTTTATTATCCCTATATGCCACAATACCAAGCTGCGGGGTTAATGTGGTAAAAGCATAGCTTGCTATTTTTGGTTTTGCAGCAGTAACTACAGATAGTAATGTAGATTTTCCTGCATTGGGGAAACCCACCAAACCTACGTCGGCCAGCACCTTCAGCTCTAAAACTTTCCATCCTTCCATACCGGGCTCCCCCGGTTGCGAGTGTTCAGGGGCCTGGTTGGTTGGAGTTGCGAAGTGAGAATTGCCCAGGCCACCACGGCCGCCTTTTAATATAATCACCTGCTGATCATCTTCCAATATCTCTGCTTCCGGCTTATTTGTTACTTCATCTTTTATTATTGTTCCCAACGGAACATCAATAATAATATCTTTTCCATCTTTACCAGTGCAATTGTTTTTACTTCCATTTTCACCATCTTCCGCGAGCACATTCTTATAATAACGTAAATGAAGTAATGTCCACAAGTTTTTATTGCCACGTAATATAATGTGAGCCCCACGTCCTCCATCTCCGCCATCAGGCCCGCCATAAGCAGTAAGCTTGTTGCGCATAAAATGCTTGCTGCCAGCACCTCCGTGCCCACTTCTGCAAAAAATTTTTATCTGATCAACAAAATTTGTTTTCTCCATTATGTTATGGTAAAGGTCGCAAAGTTTTTAGGAATTGTTTTTGATAGTTAGATAACTTACAATTGTAATAAATTATGAAGATTCTTCTGCCATTGATTCAGTCTCTAATTTTTGCGGCATGCAGTGCAACCCAAAGCCAGGTTTTGACTGCTGTACAAAATCCCCCATCATGCATAAATGATAAAATTGAGTTCTTTAAAAAAGAACCTAAGCAGAATCCTCCACGCTCCGTGACAGAATACACTTATAAAGGACACAAGGTCTATTACATCCCTGCTCCATGCTGTGATCAATACAGCACTGTATTTGACAGCACTTGTAATTTATTAGGCCATCCTGATGGTGGAATAACAGGCAAAGGAGATGGCAAATTGCCCGGATTCGGAGAAGAGGCTAAAGATGAAAAATTAATCTGGAAAGATGATCGTTAATCTTCCCTGTTAGCAGGTTCACTCAGGTTTTTCCCTGGATATTGTTTTAAGAATATTATTATCAACCATCCACTCTGCCATGCGCTGAGGCCAGTTTTTTAATGTAATAAATGGAGTTCGGTAACCCATATTAAATGCATGAGCACCCTGGGCGTAAATGTGTACTTCTACTGATGCTTTAGCCGCACGGTATTTTTGCAGCAGGGTAATTACAGGTAAAGAACAACACTGATCGTTATTAGCAGCTAACATAAAAGCCGGGGGTGCATCAGCAGGGATGGTATCGGGAATACCCAATGGGCCGGGATAAATTAAGATCTGGAAATTTGGCTTTCCATTTATACGGTCAATTATGTCAGGCGCTTTGGGGTCTCCTTTCCCTGATGCATAGGCAACTTTTGCTACCACCTCACCGCCTGCAGAAAATCCCATTATGCCAAC
>JBDSAQ010000326.1:0-5794 GCA_039922095.1 Ginsengibacter sp.
CGAATCAACCTCTGGCGTACAGAGGCAATCAGACGTTGGTTACTTATTTATAAATATTTTTATAAATGCTTATTGGAAATTTATTGCCCAAAATTAAAAATGACTTTTTGAGGGTTGACTAATTACTTAAGCTTGTATTTAACAAAAGAGAACCCCCGGTACATCATTATATTATTTTGCGACTTGAGATACCTTTACAATTACTGTATCACTAACTAACAATGGAACTACATATCCTCCTGTATCTATAGCAGTGTTAGGGAAAGCTTTTTTTAACATCACCCAATCACTTTTATTTACTCCTGTGTGATACAAATAAAATGATTGTAAACCCTTCAAAGCTTGAAGCTGCATTACGCCTTGCGCTGTAACATTGGTGCCCACAAGACTTAGTGATTGCAACGCATCTAAATTTTTAACTAACTCTAATCCCTTATCTGTGATTTTGGTATTATTTAATTGTAATAAAGTAAGATTTTTACATTGACTTATCACCGCTAAAGCGCTATCGCTAATGCTTGTATTATTTAATTTCAGCCACACCAATTGTTTTTTTACATATAGTAATAAAGCAATGTCTTTATCAGAAATATCTATGGCCGAAACGAAATTAGCCATGATGTAATTAGAGTTTTGAGAAACAGGAATTATGATCACCCCTTTATCTTTTAGTGGCTGCAAAGTTTTTTCATCCGCCTTCTCTACCAGATCTGCAGGGATATTAGGTATCGCTTTTTTTTCTTTAGGTTGATCGCTTTGTAAAGCGAGCAAATAAGGCTTTATGATTTCGGGCTGTTTAAATTCTTTTACCTTCCTATTGAAATCAGCGCCGTTATCAACCCACCAATGTATTAAAGCAATCTCCTTTTCACTTAGCTGTGGCTTCTGTTTTGGCGGCATATGATCATCATCTTCACGCGGCAATAATAAACGCTTCAGCAATTCACTTTCCTCTCCGGCAGCCTTGATAATATCACCGTTCTTCCCTCCTTTCATTATCCATTCAGGAGCATCAAGGCGTAATTTCCCTTTTTGCTTTTTTTCTCCGTGACAACTGTAGCACTTTGTTTGTAACATCGGCTGAACCACATCCGCGTATAGATTTGCTTCCTGAATGTTGGCTATCTTTTTAGGCGTTGGGATAGAATCAGGTGCGGCCGAAAATCCTTCCGTCAGATAATTTGAACCATGAGTTAACGCACCTCCAAGATGTCCGGTAATTAGTATAAGCAGGAGCAAGGCTATTGATAATACCTTTTGCCAAACATCAAACTGGCCATTATTTATTTTCGCATAAAGAAGAATTGAAATTGCCGCTACGCCAATACCCATCCACATATGCCATCCAGCAAGCTCTTCTTCATAGTCGCCACTTAATGATAAAAAATATCCTGTTATGCATGAAATAATAGCTGCAACCATTCCGCATAATATCACCAGTGTGATAACCTGTTTTGAAACATTATATTTTTGTTTAGCAGAAAAGAATTGCAGCATTAACCCAATCAATAAAAAACCAATAGGAAGATGCACCAGCACGGGATGAAAGCGGCCAATGAATTCTGTGATGGTTAACATATGTGTGTCAGTTGTCAGATGTCAGATGTCAGTTGTCAGATGTCAGTTGTCAGTAGGCAGTAATTAATGAATTGGTGGTGGAAAGTAAGTAATTGTCATATTGACTTTTGACTATTGACTATTGACTATTGACTATTGACCATTCACCATTCACAACAAATATCGTTTACGAAGAAGATTCATCATGTAAACATTTATTCCCCATTGATCGGCTAACGGCTGGCGGGTATAAGGCATTGCGGGCATATAATCAGCAGGACCAAACTCTGTAAGTATTGTTAAGCGCTCACCTGCTTTCTTTTTGCGATTCACTATTTCATCCCACCAGGCAAGGTGTGCCTTTACAGCGGCTTCCCATTCAGGCGCTCTTGGGTCGTTTACCTGCGGTCCTTCGGGATGGCCTATTCTTGCATGAATATGATCAGCCCGTTCTATTGCAAGAGCTAAAGTTTCAGGCTGATCCTGTAACAGTGATTCACTTACATTACACCAATGCGATACATCAAATGTTATTCGTAACTCAGAAATTTTTTGCATGTATTGTTTTGCAACAGGAGCCGCAAATAAAATGCGGGAGCGATGTGTTTCGTGATAGATAGAAATACCTGTTCTCTTAGCAAGCTCGGTAGTATGATCAATAAAAACTTTGTTCTCTTCATAACTAAAAAAATCTCTACCCGAGTGGCAGTTTATATACAATGGTTTTTGAATAGTGCTATTTGCCGCGGCATCAGTCATTTGTTTGAAATACTGCAAGTGCACATTATAATCAGGTTGCTGAGCTCCGCATAAAAAACCGACTTCGAGGCTATACTTTTTAAGCACCGAAAACAATTCATCCTGCCCGGCTTTTTCCATAGGCCACCATATTTCTATTCCATCATATCCTGCTTTTTTGGCTTTATCACAATAGGCATCAAGGCTTCCCTGAAAGCCCCAGTTGGTAGCTAATACTTTTAATTCGAAATTTTTAGTCATACTTAGTTTTGGAGGGTTAGTTTCTGCTAAGGTTGTAATAGAGGATAATAATAACGCCGCAGTTGCTGAGGTAGTTGTTTCAATAAATTTTCTCCTGTTTTGTTTCATGCAATAATTTATAGATTGAGATTTTTAAAATAAAATTTACATGGCGATAAGTGCACGTCATTGCGAGTAGGCGGGGATACTGTTCTTGATTAATAAATTTTACGCCGGCGAAGCAATCTCATAATAGATTTTACAATATGGAGGCATTATTATAAGATTGCTTCGCTTTGCTTACAATGACGAATGTACAAATACCTTATGCTATAATTTCATCTATCACTCTTCCTGAAACATCCGTTAATCTAAATGGCCGCCCCTGGAAATGATAGGTAAATTTTTCATGATCAAACCCAAGCTGGTTAAGGATTGTGGCTTGTATGTCAGCTGGGGCAACGGCGCCACTTATCGGGTAGTAACCAATCTCATCTGTCTCACCATGAGTATATCCTTTTTTAATACCACCACCAGCCATCCAGATTGTAAATGCGCTAACATGATGATCTCTCCCCTTGAATGGATTTTGTTTTCCTTCCCTGTTTTCCATCATGGGCGTTCTGCCAAACTCTCCTCCCCATACCACTAATGTTTCTTCAAGCAAACCTCTTTGTTTCAAATCCAATATTAATGCGGTAATTGATTTATCCACTTCATGGCATTTATTTATAAAGCCCACATCAATTGCAAGGCTCGCATCTGTACCATGACTGTCCCAACCCCAATCAAATAGCTGGACAAACCTCACACCTTTCTCTACCAGCTTTCTTGCTAATAAAATATTATTGGCAAAACAGGCTTTATTAGGTTTGGTGCCATACATTTCATGTATGTAATCCGGCTCATCATTAATGTTCATTACCTCTGGTACTGAAATTTGCATTTTATAAGCCATTTCGTATTGAGCAATTCTTGATAGTATTTCCTGATCTTTAAACTCATTGTACGACTGTGCATTTATTTCATTAATGGCATCAATAGATGCTTTACGTAAATCCCTGTCCATTCCATTGGGATCTTTAATAAATAATACCGGGTCTCCCTCACTTCTGCACTGAACACCCTGGTAAACAGACGGCAGAAACCCGCTACCCCACACGCTTTTACCGGCATCAGGAAATTTACCTCCTGATGTTAATACAACAAAGCCTGGCAGGTTTTGATTTTCAGTACCTAAACCATAAGTTGCCCAGGCACCAAGACTGGGACGCCCCAAACGAGCCGAACCTGTTTGCACTAATAATTGTGCAGGTGCATGATTGAACTGGTCAGTTGTGCATCCTTTTAAGAAAGTAATTTCATCTACTATAGTTGATAAATGTGGCATATGCTCACTTACCCAGGCACCGCTATTTCCATGTTGGGCAAAGGCAGCTTGTGGCCCTAACATTTTAGGTACACCTCTTATAAATGCAAATCGCTTTCCTTCTAATAATGATTTAGGACAATCCTGCCCGTCAAGCTTCATCAGGTCTGGTTTATAATCAAACAATTCCAATTGAGATGGCGCCCCGGCCATGTGCAAATAAATTACACTTTTTGCTTTACCGGGGAACATGGGTAACTTAGGCGCTAACGGATGTGCAGGATCAAAAACAATATTATTAGCAATTGGAGCGGAACCCAAACCACAACTCTGCAACATAGAACCCAGGGCCAATGCCCCAAAGCCCATAGCACTTTCCTTTATAAAATGCCGACGGCTAAAGAAATGTAAAGATTTCTTATTTGCTTCATTTACCAGGCGCTGGTTATGTAATTCTTTTTGTGTCATTATTGTTACAACCCCTTTAGGGGAAGGGGGTTTCAATTCTTTGTTATCAGTTCATCAAGATTAAGTATAGCATTTGCTACTACTACAAGTGCTGCCGTTTCGGGATTATTATGTTCATTATTTTCTCCTATTATCTCACAGGTTTTATCTTTATTTTTTGAGAACTGATTAAATGCTTTGCTATATAATTTTTCTAAAGCTGCGAGCTTAGGTTGGGTAATAGGTTTGTACATTGCCATTTGATAGCCTCTCTGTATCACCTGCCTTACCTCTTTACCCTTTTCTTTTTCAAGCATGCGATATGCGAAATGGCGAGAGGCTTCCAGGTAAACAGAGTCATTTAAGGTTACCAAAGCCTGCAAAGGAGTGTTGGTACGAATGCGACGGGATGAACATACTTCCCTTACTGCACCATCGAAACTAATCATTGAAGGGTAGGGAGCTGTACGCTTCCAATAAGTGTACAATGCTCTGCGGTATTGATCTTCACCTTTGCTGTTTATCCAATATTGCCCGTTCCATGGAGAAAGCCAAATGCCTGAAGGCTGCCAGGGCATTACACTTGGGCCAAACATTTTTTCACTTAATAATCCACTTATAGAAAGTGCCTGGTCACGCACCTGCTCTGCAGATAGCCTTACCCTTACACCTCTTGCATAAAATTTATTATTGGGATCTTTATCTTGTGATTCTTTGGTCATTTTTGCATCCTGGCGATACGTTGCAGACATGACGATTTGCTTTACTAACTTTTTTACGCTCCACTGATTAGCATTCATAAAATTCCATGAAAGATAATCAAGCAATTCCCTGTAAGCAGGCGATGCACCTTGTGTTCCCATGTCTTCCAATGTTTCTACCAGACCTGTGCCAAAGAGTTGCTCCCATACACGATTTACCATTGTTCTTGCAGTCAGCGGGTTCTGTTTACTTACCAACCACAATGCCATGCCTAACCGGTTTCTTGGTGCCTTATCAGGAAATGGATTTAGAGAAGCTGGTACATCTGGTTCAACTATTTCTCCCTTTACCAGCCAGTTCCCCTTAACAAAAACATTGGTGGTACGATGCATGTTCATAGGATTATCCAGCATTACAGGAGTTGTTCCCACCTTCGCATTTAATAATTCCCAGAAGGTTTTGTTTACGGTTGCATAACCTTCTTTATCCTTGCCAGGCAAGGGTTCTGTAAAATAAAACCAATCGAACATCATTCCACTTGCATCAGGCTTTTTTAAATTAGGATTGGTATAAGTAAGATACAGATCATGCAGGCCAGTGGCCGTGGGAAAATCAATATTGGCAGTTGCCCAGCCTTCTGTTTTGTTTTGAATCTTTATAGATTTTAGAACCGGGCCATCCGGACTATCTAAATGAATGGTGAAGGAACCTCCGTTTAAAAAGGCGTTATACCTGTATATT
>JBDSAQ010000327.1:0-7322 GCA_039922095.1 Ginsengibacter sp.
AAAAAGAGTGGAATCTCAGGGTCAAGTGACAGCATGCTTATATACGGAATGGATGTTAATGGAAACAATTATTTAGTGCTGCATATATTTGAAACCAAAACAGATGGTAATTTGATCCCTGAATTATCAGAGAGTTCATCAGGAGAAATTGCAGGCCTGATAGGTCCGTCAGGTGGTTTTCCGCCTCCTCCCAAAATCTTTAAACTCAACAAAAATGGAACTGGGTTTACAATATTAAAAACCTTATCACTAACTGGCGGTGATGGCTATATTCCAAAGCATGGCCTGGTGTTATATAATGGCTATTTCTATGGTGTTAATACAAATGGCGGTAATGGAGGTCAGGCAAACGGTTCAATTTTTAGGATAAAAGAAGATGGGAGTAATTTTAGTGTAGTAAAATACTTTAATACTGGTAGTTCAGATGGTTCAGGACCTGAAGGAGGTTTGACTTTGGGATCAGATAATAAATTATATGGAGTTACACAAAATGGTGGCTTGAATCATATTGGAACTGTTTTTTCCCTTAACCCTTCTAATTTAACTTTCCAGGTAATTTATAATTTTGGGTTTTCTGATGGCTTCGTTTCATTGGGTAAATTTACTGAAGCCAACGATGGGAAATTATATACAATCAGAATATGGGGAATTTTTGGAATTAACCGGGATGGTTCAAATCCTGTTTTTATTTCAACACCTAATTATACTGCCCGCCAAAATGAGAATGGGTTGACCTACTTAACAGAAATACCTTTACCCGTAACAACCGAACTTTGTGCACCGATCGCAAGTACAATATTAAAATCTGATATAAACGGAATAAACTATCAATGGCAATTGAATACCGGAACTGGTTTTGTTAGCATTACAGATAATAGCAATTATGTCGCTACTAATACTGACTCCCTAAAATTAAACAATATACCTTCCTCATGGAATGGCTATCAGTACCGTTGCCTTGCAGATGGAGGCGCAAGTAAAACTTATACATTGCAATTCATAAATAGTTGGACAGGAACTTTAAACAACAGTTGGGAAATTGCAGGCAACTGGAGCTGCGGCAGCATACCAGACAGCAATACAGACGTAGTAATTAATAGCGGTACGGTGGTTGTAAACTCTAACGTGACTATTAGAAGTTTAAAGGTTGATGCAGGTGTAAATATTACAGTGAAAGTTGGATTTAATTTTTTAATCACTCATTAGGCTAAGGGTTACGTCTTTAGAAAGGTTGGTGATTCTTTGTGGTAGATTATTTACCGGGCATAAAAATGTTTTATATCTTAACTCTACTTATATAATTTCTTTCCCACCAGTTTTCATTTCCCTACATATAAACCCAACAACAAAAGAACCGGAATAAAACCCCGATGCAAGCAATGAGACTAAGTTAAAAGTCTTCTTCCTTAGCTTATATCACAGCCGAGCCTCTCTGCCGTGGAGGTTCGTGTCCTCTCAACATAATCGCTACAATCAACGCTGCATAAAGAAATAAAGTACAAGTGAGTGACACCGATGATGCCCAATGATAAAATGCTGGTAACAAAAAAATTCATCTACATTAGTCTCTTAAAATAAAATCCCTAAAACGATGCCTGCAATTTTTAAATGTTGTAACCGCCTTATTGTAAAAAATATTCTTTTTATAATTCTTGTAATGAAGTGCATTAGCAGTGATGTGCTGGCGCAAAGTGCTGACAGATTTTTTAAGAAAGCCGACCTGATGCCGATCGGCAGTTATTATTATCCTGAGCAATGGCCGCATGAATATTGGGCAAGGGACATAAAAAAAATGGCAGAGGTTGGTTTTGACTTTACGCATTTCGGGGAGTTTGCCTGGGCCTTTATTGAGCCTGAAGAAGGCAAGTTCGATTTTAAGTGGCTTGATGAAGCGGTAGCGCTTTCGCACCAGAACGGCATCAAAGTTATTATGTGTACTTCGTCTCCAGCACCGCCGGTTTGGCTTGAGCAAAAGCATCCTGAAATTTTAATGGTGAATGATAATGGCACAACAATGCAGCATGGATCACGACAGCAAATTTCGTGGAGCAGTAAGGTTTACAGGGAGTATGTTGCTAAAATGGTGGAGGCGATAGGGAAACATTTTGGAAATAATAAAAGCGTATGGGGGTGGCAGTTGGATAATGAGCCTTCGCATTACGGGCAATACGATTACAGCCCTGCTGCGCAGGAAAGTTTTATACAATGGCTGAAGAAAAAATATGTAAATATTGATACGCTGAACAAAACATGGGGAACTGCGTTTTGGAGTATCCGTTATAGTTCATTCGACCAGATAAGAATTCCGAATGGTAAAGAATTAATTGCGCAACCAAGTCCTCATGCGGTGCTGGATTTCAAAAGATTTTCTGCGGAGGAAGCGAATGATTTTTTAGGGATGCAGTATAATATTCTCCGCAAATATATTTCCCCTGATCAATGGATAACAACCAACTTAATGCCCGAGCATGTTGATGTTGATCCTACAAAAATTACCAGTCTTGATTTTGTTACCTATACAAAATATTTGGTGGCAGGTTATGATAAAGGCATCGGCTCCCAGGGTTTTAGAATGGGTTCGCCAACAAGCATTGCATTTGCCAATGATCTTTTTAGAACACTTAACGGTACTACCGGTGTGATGGAGTTGCAGCCCGGGCAGGTTAACTGGGGCAAATTCAATTCTCAGCCAATGCCGGGTGTAGTGCGGATGTGGATATGGCATGCATTTGCAGGCGGCAATAAATTTGTTTGCAATTATCGCTTTAAGCAACCACTTACCGGCGGCGAACAATATCATTATGGAATTATAAGTACTGATGGTGTTACGCCAAGCACCAGCGGATTGGAATATATAAAAGTTATTAAAGAGTTAAAGGAGATAAAAAAATATTATGATCCGAATGCAAAAATTCCTGCTCCATATCAATCACGCCTAACCGCAGTTTTATACAACCCGGATAATCGTTGGGAAATGGATAATCAGCCACAAACCAACCAGTGGTTTTTTATGCAGCACCTTATGAGATATTATGGCGCTCTAAAAAATTTTGGTGCGCCGGTAGATGTGATAACGGAGGAAAAAGATTTCTCAAAATATCCGGTAATGGTTGCGCCTGCGTACGAATTGCTTGATGCAAAATTAGTAGAGCGATGGAAGCAATATGTTGAGAATGGCGGGCATTTGATTTTATCCAGCAGAACAGGACAAAAAAACCAAAATGGAAAATTATGGGAGATGAAATGGGCAGAGCCGATCTATGATCTCATCGGCGGCAAAGTTTCTTTCTATGATCTGCTCCCCGATTCCGTAATTGGAACAATAAAATTTGGTGCACAAAATTATAAATGGAATAACTGGGCCGATGTTCTTGAACCATACGCCGGCACTGAGGTTTGGGCGAGTTACACAAATGAATTTTATGCAGGCAAGGCGGCAGTAATTAATCACAAACTTGGCAAGGGAACGGTAACATATGTGGGCCCTGATACCGATGATGGGGCTTTGGAAAAATCCGTTCTGCAAAAAGTTTATTCGCTTGCTCACATCAACATTCAAAATTACCCAACCGGAATTATTGTTGAATGGCGTGATGGATTTTGGGTTGGCGTAAATTATTCTGATAAGCCTTACACGGTTTCTATTCCTGCTAATGCAAAAATTTTAATTGGCAATAAAGTGTTGAAGCCGGCAGATGTTGTGATTTGGAAAGACTAAGCTGCTAATGGGTATTTAAAATTTTTAAAAGAGTTAGCATAACCCCAAAAGGCGAACGTATTTTAAAGAAATGCTATGAAAGAATTCATAAACTAAGTACTTTATTATTTAATGATATGCTATGTCGCAGCCGAGTCTCTCGAAGAGGACTCGGCTGCAACTTAGGCATGATTATATCCTTAGCAAATCCATGTAAAAAAAGTAAAACCGTCCAGAAATAAACAGATGTTACAATGCAAGTACTAAGCAGAATTCCTGCTATATATAATGATTAATTATTGGTTTTATACGTTTCTCTTCTGGTTTTTATTCCTTGTTTTTATCTAAAGAGATTTCACATTTCCTGAACCTGAAATGTGGGTATTGATGGCAGGTCTGCCACGATAGTACACGGTTCCGCTTCCGGAGATATATGCATCCAGGCTTTGAGAAAGATTTACTTTCATATCCCCCGAACCACTGATGTGCGTTTCAGCTTTTTCGGCCGGTACCTGAGAGAGGTCCATATTGCCGCTGCCACTTATACGAAGCTCTTCTCTTTTGGCTGAGCCTGCTGTTACATCCATATTGCCTGATCCACTGATATCAGCATTAATTTTATCGTTCACAGTTGCTTTTTGTATGAAGATATTTCCAACTCCGCTTATGTTCAGGCTAAGGTTGTCCGACACTAAATCACCTTCTACAATCATATCTCCTACTCCGCTTACGCTGAAGTAGTCTGCCGAAGGTGCAGTAATATTTACGATTATATCTTCATGTTTTTTTGCTCTTACATTATTTTTGAAATCTATAATTAATACACCATTTACAATATCAGAGCGCAATACATCAAGGATATTACGCTGAGCGCTGATCGCTACTTTATAAACGGGGTCAATTTTAAAATTTACTTTTCCGGGTACCTTGTATGATACCCCCCTGAAATTATTCAGGGATCTTGTTTCAGTTACTACAGGGCCATTGCCCACCACAATATCCTTTTGGCACGAAGAGAAGGAGGCCCAAAATATTATTACTGTAATTGCAATCGTGACTATTTTTTTCATTGTAAGTAATGTTTATTATTAGAAATCAATTTTATAATTTAGTACAGGTATTAAACCCGTTTGGTAATTATTAATTATTTTATCTGAGTTATAATCATACCATTGATTATAGATATTCAGGCGATTGGTTACGTCCTGAATATCCAATGAAAGTGTGCTCGTGAAATGTTTCCTGTTCCATTTCATACTTACCCGCAGGTCGGTACGGAAATAAGAAGGATTCTGAAAACTATATGCATCCTTTTCTTTGAACACCGTATAACCTTTTTGCCGTGATGCAACCAGGTCAATAGGGGTATTGCGCAAGCCACCGGCGTAAATAATTTTGATATTAATGCCGAAGGTTTTGCTGTTATGTGCATACACAAAATCTTTCCCGCTGATAAGCGTTGTTATATAATTGCCATTGAACCGGGTATTTCTTTCTATTTTATCAGCCGCTGTATACTTCGACTGGTATAAAGAATTGCTAAGCATGAAATAAAAATTATTCCGCAGGTAACGTTCTATTGATATTTCCAGCCCATAATTTCTTCCGCTGCCTTTGTTAACCAACAGGTCAGTAACATAATCCTCTTCAACATTAAGGACAGAAAAAGTGCTGCTGTCAATGGTGCTTACAGGAACATTAAATAATTTCTGGTAATACAATTCAGTTTTAACCAACAGGTTTCTATTAAGCCTGTAACTGTATGATAAAACATAGTGATGTGATTTTGTAAATGACAAGTCTTTATTCGGGAAACTTAAACTTCCATTCACATTCTTCAATTGCGCAAAATAAATACCTAATGGCTGCAATTGGCTGTGAAGGCCGTATCCTGCAGCAATACTGCTTCGGTTATTAATGTTCCATTTGGCTGATGCACGCGGCTCTAATGAAGAAGTATTATTCAATGCAAGGTGCAGGAAATGCAAACCTGCACTGAGTGTAAATTCATTTGTTGGCTTGTATTGCCATTGTGCAAATGCCTCTTGTGTGGAAGTGCTTTCCTTGCTATTGATCATCTCCGGCAAAGAAGATATCCCGTGCTCCCTGGACTGCTGATAATAATTGAATTTAATAAGATCAACTATTACTCCCGCCCGTAAATTTAATTGATTACTGAGCCTGTAATTGAGTGTTGTATTCAACAACCATTTCTTTGTAACAGAGTTATCCTTGTAAGTACGCGACTGTGAATAATCATCTTCTACAAACTTTTCATCATATCCATTCCGGCTATATGAAATACCAATCCCTGACTTCAGGTTGATATTATTCCCCAGGAGGATGGTATGAGTAAGACCTGCCATACCTGTATTTGAAAGCGAAATATAGGGATACCTGTCATCCAGGCTTGTCCACTTTGAGGAATCCAATATTGTTTTTCTGCTTTCTTTACTTAGGCCGCCAAAACCGAATAAAGTAAATGTTCCCGCTTTACCGGCAGGCAGGAAAATATTATACGACAAATCCTGAAAGTTCGTGTTGGCCTCATCTGGAAGCACTCCTATTTTATTGAGTAACCCCAATGTTGAATACCTGTAGTTGACCAGGTAAGACCCTTTATATGATTTTGAGAAAGGCCCTTCTGCCGCAACATTGAGGCCCAGGAAGCCTGCCTGGAGTGTGTACTCTTTTTTTTCATTATTACCTTTTCGTAATTTAAGATCAAAAACACCACTTAATGCATTTCCATATTCTGCGGCAAAAGCTGATGTAACAAAATCGGAGTTGGCTAAAAGCTGTGAGCTTAAAATAGAAATTCCTCCGCCGCTGCTGCCTGCCGAACTGAAGTGATTTGGATTTGGAATCTCCATTCCCTCCATCTTCCACAATAATCCTGCGGGAGAATTGCCACGAATGGTGATATTGTTATTGCCGTCATCCGGCGCAAATACCCCGGGGAAAACTGTGGCCATGCGCAACGGATCGTTTACTGATGCAGCATACCGTTGTGTTTCTTCCACAGTAAAAGCTCTTGCACTTACGGCACTCATATCATTGAGCGGTTTATTTTTTTTATTATCAACTTTTAGCACAACTTCTTTTTCTTCATGAACCAATGGTTCCAGAGAAATACTTAATATTGTTTCTTTACCTGCATTAACAGCAACATTATCGAGCACTGTTTCTTTAAAGCCGGAATAAGAAATAGTCAACTGGTATGATCCAACAGGAAGATTTATAAAACGGAAACTACCATCTTCACCGGTAACAACTGATTTCCCCAAACTCATAATACTAACGGTGGCTGCGGCGAGTGGTTTTTGCAACACAATATCTGTTACCGAACCACGAAGCTGTTGTTTGTATTGTGCGTGTAGAACAATCGCAGGAAAAGAGAAAATGATACAGAAAACAATTCGCATTTGATTTTCTTTAAAGTGTCATGAATAAATCCATCAAGATGACAACTAAGAAAGATTTTACCCCTATGCGTTTAGTAATTAGTCAACCCTCAAAAAGTCATTTTTAATTTTGGGCAATAAATTTCCAATAAGCATTTATAAAAATATTTATAAATAAGTAACCAACGTCTGATTGCCTCTGTACGCCAGAGGTTGATTCG
>JBDSAQ010000328.1:0-2941 GCA_039922095.1 Ginsengibacter sp.
AAACATGTTTTTACTGTCAATACCAAAATTTTCCACCTCAGACTTATTAGTACTTAAGGCCACAAAATGTTTGGCAACCTGAGATTCATCCAAAGCGGTTTTTAAAAACCATTCCCTTGCAGAGTAAGCATTTGTCATAGTTTCCTGCGTGGTAAACGTTTTGGACGCTATTAAAAAAATAGTTTCTTCCGGGTTAACTTTTTTTAATGTTTCAGCAAGATGGCTGCCATCAATATTACTTACAAAGTAAGTCTGTATATCTTCTATCCAATAAGGCCTTAAAGCTTCGGTGACCATTACGGGGCCAAGATCGCTTCCGCCAATACCAACGTTTACAATGTATTTAATTTTTTTGCCCGTAAATCCTATCCACTCACCCGAATGGATCCTGGAGCAGAAATCTTTCATTTGATTTAAAACATCGTGAACTTTTACCATAACATCCTCGCCATCAACTAATACAGATTTTTCAGAATAATTCCTTAACGCGGTATGTAAAACAGCACGGTTTTCTGTTTCGTTTATTTTGTCGCCAATGAACATGGAGTCAATAGCAGATTTTAAATCACATTCTTCCGCTAATTGCAATAGGATATCTAAAGTTTTATCTGTAATTATATTTTTAGAGTAGTCCCATATGATATCGGGGAGATATAAAGTATATTTTTTAAAACGGTTGTTATCTTCTTTAAAAAGATCTTTTAAATGTACTTTTTTCATTTCAGCATAATGCTCTTTTAATAATTGCCATGCTGTTGTAGTAGTAGGATTTATCCTGGGTAACATTGATTCTGTTTTTACGGCAAAGAAAAGGGTTCCACTTATACTTTCAAAAAGACAAATATGTATGAAAAATAAAAGGAGAAATAATTTCCTTCTCGTTCAATATAAATAAATCAAATCTCTTCTATAACGTTAAGTGTCTTGTTAATCATCTCTTCAGTAATATCAAGATGTGTAACCAACCTGATTTGAGTTTTAGATATTGGTATAACTAAAATGTTAGATTTCTTGAGAGTATCAGCAAGTGTTTTGGGGTTATATGGTTCTATCACTTCAAAAATAATAATATTAGTTTCAACTGGTAATATTCTCCCAATAAATTCCTTTTTTAATAGTGCTTGTGCAATTTTTTTGGCATGTTGATGATCAATTGCAAGCCGGTCTATATGATGATTTAAGGCAAAAATTCCGGCAGCAGCTAAATAACCTGCCTGCCTCATAGCTCCTCCCAATATCTTTCTGATTCTTCGGGCTTGTGAAATAAATTCTTTATTTCCCAATAAGATACTCCCCACCGGTGCCCCAAGTCCCTTACTCAGGCAAATTGAAATTGAATCAAATATTTCTCCATATTGTAAAGGTGTTTCATGCTTTGCAGTCATTGCATTAAAGAGTCGGGCACCATCTAAATGTAACTTTAAATTTTTTTCTAAACAGACTTGCTTTATTAATTGAATTTCAGAGAATTCATAACAACTGCCACCACCACGATTAGATGTATTTTCCAGGCAAACTGCTCTTGTACGGGCTTTATGAATATCATCAGGATTAATAGCTTCTAAAACCTGTTCAACATTTATAGTTCCCCTGGTTCCATACATTGCTTTTACCTGTGAACCTGAATTAAAAGCTATACCTCCACCCTCATAAATGTAAACATGACTCATGGCTTCACAGATTATTTCATCTCCGGGTTGGGTATGGCACTTTATAGCAATTTGATTAGTCATTGTTCCACTGGGACAAAAAAGTGAGGCTTCCATTCCAAACATTTTTGCTGCGAGTTCTTCAAGTTGTATAATAGTAGGATCTTCTCCAAAAACATCATCCCCAACCTCTGCATTAAACATATATTCCAACATTGGCTGTGTTGGTTTTGTAACTGTATCAGACCTGAAATCAATCATGTTTTGTAATTATTCTTTTTCTGTTAATTCTTTAGTGTGCTAAAATATATTTTCTATTGATGAACTACAATAATATTATCACCTAACTCATGGCTTAACTGCTGAAAATAGCTGTAATGTTATGAAATGCCAATTTTTCATATTAAATTTGCAAATCAATAATGCAAGGAGACAAGTAACTAAAGTGAACTATTAATTTAGCGTTTGCAACCTTTCTCTGTGAATTGATGTCCTTTCATTTACTATTAATTATACATAAACATGAGGCAACTTAAAATTGCTACGCAAATTACCAACAGGGATTCACAAGCGGTTGAGAAATATTTGCAGGAGATTTCAAAAATCGGGATGATAACACCGGAAGAGGAAACTATTTTAGCACAAAAAATTAAAATGGGCGACCAGAGAGCTTTAGAGCGTCTTACAACGGCCAATCTACGTTTCGTAGTTTCTGTGGCAAAACAGTACCAACACCAGGGTTTATCATTAAGCGATCTTATTAACGAGGGTAACCTCGGCTTAATCAAGGCCGCTCAGCGCTTTGATGAAACTAAAGGTTTCAAATTTATTTCATACGCTGTTTGGTGGATTCGCCAGTCCATTTTACAGGCGTTGGCAGAGCAAGGCAGATTAGTCCGCCTGCCTCAAAACAAAATTGGCACTTATAACAAAGCAAATAAAGCCTATATGGCTTTTGAACAGGAGCATGAAAGAGAACCTTCTACAGAAGAGTTATCTGAAATTCTGGAAATGAGCGAATCAGAGATCAATAATATTTTTCAAAGCAATACACGCCATACTTCATTGGACGCTCCTGTACATGAGGCAGAAGATGTGGCTATGGGAGATCTGCTGAAAGGTGGGGGAGAAACTGACGAAGACGTTATGCATGACTCTTTAAAAAATGAAATACGCAGAGTATTAAAATCATTGAGCCCACGTGAAGCTGAAATTGTAAATGCATATTTTGGCCTCGATGGAGAAAATGGGGTTACCATTGAACAAATCGGGCAAAAATATGATCTTACTAA
>JBDSAQ010000329.1:0-3974 GCA_039922095.1 Ginsengibacter sp.
AGTAAAGGACGTGTGGGTACAGTACATAAAGATATTTTTGTAGTATCCAACACTTATCCTGCCTTCCCGGTATTAAAGCTGGTTGGCGAAGTAGTTGGTTTGAATAAATAATTTTTTAACCTTCTCAATATCTTCCATCGGGGATATGGAGAAACAAAGCAAACAAAATAATGAATTTAGTAATGGTTTTTTTAATGTTCGGGCAAGGTGATAAAGCCGGAGGAGGAGGATTTCAATTCGTTTTTCTTGGGCTAATGATAGTTGTTTTTTACATGTTTATGATCAGGCCTCAGGCTAAGAAAGCAAAATTGCAGAAACAGTTCTTACAGAATTTGCAAAAGGGTGATAAGGTTGTAACTATAGCCGGTATTCATGGTACCGTAAATAAAGTAAATGAGGATGGAACAATGATGCTGGAAATAAATCCTGGCAGTTATATCAGGATTGAAAAAAGCGCTGTTAGCATGGAATGGACTTCAAATATTAATAAGCCGGTTGCAACAACTACAAAGTAACATATATGTACGGGGTACGATGTGCGAGGTAGATGTTTAAATACACTACACCTTACTTGTGCATCACTTCGTACATCCAACATCTTACATCGTACATTTTCAATGCTTCGTATCGGGTTAACAGGTGGATTGGGTAGTGGTAAAACCACAGCAGCACGTATTTTTGAAGTACTTGGGATACCAGTATATTATGCAGATATTTCTGCGAAAAGATTAATGAATGAAAACGACGTTTTAAAAAAGCGTCTTCAAAATCAATTTGGAAATGAGATTTACCCTGAAGGAAAACTTGATAAAAAATTACTTGCGGATAAAGTATTTAATGATGAAAAAAAATTACAGATATTAAATTCAATTGTACATCCTGCAACAATACACGATGCAGAAAAATGGATAAGTGTACAAACCTCTCCCTACATAATAAAAGAAGCGGCCTTGCTATTTGAAAGCGGTTCAAATAAACATTTAGATTTTATTATTGGTGTGAGTGCACCATTGGAGTTAAGAATAGAAAGAGCTATGGCAAGAGATAAAATAACCCGTGAACAGGTACTGGCAAGGATCAATAAACAAATGGATGAAGAAGAAAAAATAGGTTTATGTGATTTCGTTTTAATAAATGATGAACAACACCTGTTAATTCCCCAGGTGCTGAAACTGCATCAAAAATTTTTAGAATTATCAAAGTAATATATTATCTATCCTGAAGTTCTCTATTGCCACGACTTTTAAGTCGTGGGTGTGATGAATTAAGAAACAGGCTTTAGCCCAAGCTTATTATGGGGTTAAGCCAGGCGGGAAACAGTTTCTGGGCCACTGCCTAAAGGAAGTGGCAATAGCCGCATCTGTATTATGTTTAAAAATCATTTCCTTAAAAAAATGGTATTTAGCACCACACTACCAGAGGTGGCAGGAAAGATTAACTCAATTTTTCCAAACCATTTCTTATTCTCTTAAACCCTTCTTCTATTTTTTCCATACTGTTAGCAAAGGAAATACGAATGCAATCCGGATTACCAAAAGCGCTGCCCGTAACAGTTGATACATGTGCTTCATTCAAAAGATACATACATAATTCATCGGCATTACTGATTATAGTATCCCCATTTTTGCGGCCAAAATATTTTTTAACTGAAGGGAAAATATAAAAGGCGCCATCCGGTACGGTACATTGCATTAATGGAAAATCTTTAAGTAACTCAGCTACTCTTAATTTTCTTCTTTTAAATTCAGTTACCATTTCTTCCGTTGGTTTAAGATCAGCATTTAGAGCAACAATTGCAGCTCTTTGTGCAATAGAATTAGTGCCACTTGTAAACTGTCCCTGAATTTTTTCGCAGGCTTTCACAATTTCTGCAGGGCCTGCTATATAGCCAAGTCTCCAACCCGTCATGGCAAAACCTTTGCTGAGCCCATTTATAAGTATAACCCTGTCTTTTATAAAATCAAATTGGGCAATACTCTCATGCGCCCCGGTAAAATTTATATATTCGTAAATCTCATCACTGATTATAATTATGCGGGGAAATTTTTTAAACACAAGAGCCAGCTTTTCTAACTCATTTTTTGTGTATACAGCACCTGTTGGGTTACAAGGTGATGAAAAAATAAAAAGCTTTGTGTTGTAAGTAATAGCATTTTCAAGTTCTTCGGGAGTTATTTTGTAAGCATTTTCAACAGTAGTATTTACAAACACTACCTTACCCTGAACGAGCTTAACTATCTCTGAATAAGTAACCCAGTATGGTGTGGGAATTATTACCTCATCACCTGCATCAATTATACTTAATACTGCATTTGCAATACTTTGCTTTGCGCCTGTGCTTACTATTATTTGATCTGGTGTGTAGGATAAATTATTATCTCTTTGTAGTTTATTGCAAATGGATTCACGCAAATCAAGATAGCCGCATACCGGTGTATAATGGCTCCAGTTATCATCTATTGCCTTTTTTGCTGCGTCCTTAATGTGTTGCGGTGTGTCAAAATCAGGCTCACCTAAACTCAGGTCTACAATGTCAATGCCTTTAGCTCTGAGTTCTCTGCCCAGCTTTGCCATTTTAAGGGTTTCAGGTTCATTAAATCTTGTAAGTGTTGATGAAAGCTGCATATATTTTTTTTTGAAACGCTGCAAAAATAAGGGATTAGGGTGAGGTATGAGTGTGAGGTGTCAGGTGTGAGGTGTGAGGTGTCAGGTGTCAGGTATGAGGTATGAAATATTTAGGGATGAGGGAGGAGGTATGAGCTATCTGGCAGCAGGTTTTCAGGTAGAGTGATGAGATAGTCAGCAGACATGAATTTGAATTCAATATAGACGTATACCTGATATCTGATAGCTGATAGCTGATAGCCGATATCTGATAGCTGATAGCTCATACCTCATACCTCATACCTCATACCTGACCCCCTGAAACCTGATCCCTACTTATCATAAATAATTTTAAACTGGGATAGATCAGGAATATGCGATCGCTTTCTATAAGCCTCAACATCATAAATTACTTTCCCAAGATTCTTGAGAAAGGGATAGCCCACAGTTTCATAATCATAGTTATCGTTATTTATAATTCCATTTATAGTACAATTAATAGTTGCAGATAGAAAAAACTCGATCTTTTTATCAAAGTCAATAACATATGCAATGTCAGTAAGCTGACCATATGCTTCTCCTGATTTGTTGAATATTCTTATACTTTTTGGAAGGTTATTCTCCTTTCCTCCGTACATTAAAAACTTTATATACGCATCAGGATAGTTAGCTGTATCATAAGCCGGGTATATACTTTCCCCGGGATATGATGACATGTACTTATAAATAAAACTATAGTCATCTGCACTCAGGTTAAATCTTTGTTTTGCAGCAACTGAGTTTGGAAAAAATACACTTCTGAGAATAAAATGGAGGTCAGGCAATGTTAACCTGTTTTTTTTGGAGAAATCCATTGGCGTTTGAATTAGTGAATCTCCTTTATAAAAAGCTTTTCCACAAAAATCATTTCGTGTTTCATATTTGGTTTCATTAAATGCAAGCGGCTGCTGATATAAAACACGATTATCATTTGCTAAGAATTTAATGGGGTTAGTGTGCCTGTTTTCATCTTCAGATAAAAAAATATCCAGGCGGTGTAATATTTGGGCATTGCTGTATCCTCTTTTATGCAGTTCGTCATTTATATAATGCTGTCCTAAAAATTCATACAACCGGTTGTATGCATCGTTATCACTTACTAAAAAAATCTTCTTTATATATTGTTTTATGTTTGGCTTGCCATCTGGTGTGTTAGGATCATTGTAAACGGCTGTTTGTCCGCTGTATGCCTGATCTGTCAGCATAGTTGTATTCATCGTAATTCCGGTGCTCTTTAATTCATTTAATTTTTGTAAAGTAAGAAGCGCTACCGGGAGTTTTACTGTTGATGCGGGGTAAAAATATTTGAAAGTATCTGCATTAAAATAATA
>JBDSAQ010000330.1:0-2624 GCA_039922095.1 Ginsengibacter sp.
AAAGATCATGAGTGCGTATTCCATTTATAGCAGTAATGGGTGTACCTTTTTTTATAAGGGAATCCTGCGTATTCAGGTTTGCGGTTACAATCATTGTATCTGCCCATATTTTTAAATGCAAGGGAAAAGAGGGTAATCTTTTATCTCTTATAAATTTATTCCAACCGGTACTCATACTGAAGCTGGTATGGCCACAATGGATTTTGTTGGTTAAAGGAGCAATAATTTTCCAGGCAAATTCCAACTCGGTCATAGAGTCTTTAATATTCTGATAGCCTTGTTCAAAATATTTATCCATACTGTCCTTTGGAGTATACCAGTATAACGAGGGATGTTTTTTTTCTAAAATATTTCTTAATAAAGAGTAATCCTGTTGAAGCTGATCTTTAGAGAATTTATTATCAGGAGAATAATTTTTGCTTACAGAGCACCCTGTAAAGTAAATTATAATGATAAGAGGTAAGAAAAACAGTTTTGAAAATGATACAAATTTATTTGCTTTTGAGTCGGTTAGCATTTTAAATGTAAGGGATGTAGCAATCACAATAATACAACGCCTATTTAATTGAAATCTTATCCATCAATTCCTTAGGGCTTATAACAGGAAGTTGACTTAAGCTAAAATTTAAAAAATCTTTTTTATTTCTTCTAATAAAGTAATCTGCTTTTCCTTTAAATGCACCATAATATAATATACCATCTTCTTTATCTTTGAAAGTACTTCTCAAGGCGTTCTTACAAGTTTCTGTATCAATGCATACAACAGTTACTATTTGAAGCAATTTTATAATTTGGTTTTTCAACCGGGTTATATATAAGGCATTTGTAATTACACTTTCACTTACTATTATATCAATATTATTATCTTCTGCTGAATTAAATATTTTATTTACATGAGCCAGATCAAAAGGTCTTTGCTCAATAAAATCTATAATAATATTTGTGTCGGTAAAAACTTTAAGAGCCATATTTTTGTAAAAGAGCTTTTTTTAAAGTCTTTTTTTCTGTACCACTTTTGGTTTTGGTTACAGGAGCATTTTTTATAATTGATAAAACAATAGATTCTTCTTTATCTTCTGATAATTTTATTAAAAAGCTTTCTACCAATCTTGACACACTGGTTCTTTTTTTTCTGGCTGTTCTTTTGGCTTTTTCAACTACTGACTGTGAAATATTTAAGGTAAGTTTTGTAAACATTTTATAGGAACTTTTTTCAAATTTACATATTAATATTCGGCAATGCATATTAACCGAAAGCATTCCAGCCCTGGGCGGTAAGCTTATGTTTATTGCCTCCCTTGGTTAAAAGTATGGTACCTTCCCCAGGATCTGTAATATATCCCGCCACACTTATTTGTTCGTTCAAAGTTATTTTATCATAGTCATTTTGAGAAAGGGTAAAAACCAGCTCATAATCTTCGCCACCACTTAAAGCACAAGCCGTGGGATCCAGTTCCAGCTTATAAGCAAATTGTCTTGCCAGATCATTTACCGGAATTTTTTCTTCGTACAAAATACATCCCATATTGCTATGCCTGCAAATGTGTAAAAGTTCACTGCTTAATCCATCACTAACATCAATCATTGAAGAAGGAATAATTTCATTAGCTGCAAAAAAATCTATAATATCTTTTCGTGCCTCAGGTTTTAAAATTCTGCCAATTATATAATCCTGGTTTTCAAGATCAGGGCGCACACCTTTTGTCTCTAAAAAAACTTTCTTTTCTCTTTCCAAAAGTGTAAGCCCGAGAAATGCAGCCCCAAGATCGCCGCTTACGCAAATAAGATCGCCTTTTTTGGCGCCACTTCTTTTTACATATTTATCAGGCGCCACTTCCCCAATAGCAGTAACACTAATAATAAATCCTTTTTGAGATGAGGTGGTATCACCGCCAATCAGGTCTACCATGTACTTTTCACATGCCGCATAAACACCTTCATAAAATTCATCTAAAGCTTCAATGCTAAACCGGTTGCTAAAGGCAATGCTAATAGTTATTTGAGTGGGGGTTGCATTCATAGCATATACATCACTTAGGTTTACTACAACGCTCTTATAGCCTAAATGTTTTAAGGGAGTGTACATCAGATCAAAGTGAATGCCTTCCACTAGCATATCTGTAGTAATAACAGTTTGTTTCCCAAAATGATCTATAACGCCAGCATCGTCTCCAATACTTAATATTGTTGATGCATTTCTGATCTCATTATTTTTTGTAAGATGATCAATAAGGCCGAACTCTCCGAGGGAAGATATTTCAGTACGGATTTCATTTATATTTTCCATGTACGATGTTTTTCTTAACGTTCCCGTTACTTTCTTTTTTTTGTAATGAAGAATCAGAAAATAATAATGGTTCCTTGTTCTGGCATTCTTCGCTCTTATTCTCTTCAGGAACCTGAGGAAGCCCGGCGTACAGAATATTTTCCAAAACGATTTTTAACCCCATCAATGGCTTTGTATAGCCCCGCTTTTTTTTCAGTATCATTAAATAAATTAGTTTGTACAGCTTCATTAGTTAAACCGCTTAAACGCACACCCAGCAAGCGCACAGGCTTACCTTTTTTATGCAGCTTATGAAACAAATCTTTCACAACCGGAATTAATTCATCGTCGTTTGCTG
>JBDSAQ010000331.1:0-3163 GCA_039922095.1 Ginsengibacter sp.
TGAAAGCATACATAAATTTGCAAGCTTTTTGATTATTTTGCAAATACCTTGCAGTTATTATTTTGTCTAAACAATATTATATTCAATAACTACAAGGCTTTCTGACTTTTTGAGGGACGACTAAATAGTAGTACCTCAGTTTGGCTTCCAAAAAAAATTCTGCTTACTTTTTCTACCCTCCATAACATTACAATCCGGCCAGGAAAAGAACTGGCAAAAGCTACAGTGTTAAGTATCCAAAAGAAAAGAAAGTAGTTTTAGATTAAAAAAAGTATGTACTGGTTATCATAGATTAGTTGGCAATGAAATTGATAAGATAAATAAAACTTTATTATGAAAAAATTATTCATTGTTTCAGCCATATTTATTTTTTGCAGTTGTGATAATACAGCAAACAATACCAATGAGGCCGGAGCAAATACCGATAGTGTCGGCCTTACAAATCCTGTTGTTATTGATACACTAAAACATCCATCAGGCATGGATAACAGCTCTGTTATAAGTACTGATACTGCTGCGATGAATGTGCAGAATACAATAAACAAAGCAGATTCAATTGCAAAAGAAAATAAGAAGTGATTTATTACTGCAGGTCGTATGATTAATTAAGCGCAGCTTCCCTGTTATATTTATGTTTATACTCAACAGGCGATAATCCTGTTATCCTTTTAAATGTTGTTCTAAAAGCTTTGGTATCAGAATAACCAACTTCGTACATTACTTCATTAATATTTTTTCTACCTGTTTCAAGGTTCTTTTTTGCTGCTTCTATTTTCACCCTTTGAATATATTCAATTACTGTGTTGGCTGTAGCTTTCTTAAATCTGCGTTCAAGATTTCTTCGCCCGAGTGCAAGCATAGATGCTAACTGATCAATGGTAATTTTATCTTCAAAATTATTTTCAATAAACTCCTGCGCTTTTTTTATTGGTTCATCTTCATGCGTTTTTTGCCCCCTAAACATAATGAAAGGCGATTGCCTTATCCTGTCTATATCAATCATAAATGCCTTAGAGATAAGAATGGCAATATCACGACCGGCATATTTTTCAATAATGTATACAATCAGATTTAAAAAAGAATAGGCGCCGCCACTTGTATAAATGCCATCTTCTTCTGTCATAATTTTATCATCAACAAGGTTTACTTCGGGAAACATATTTCTAAAATCATTTGCTGCTATCCAGTGAGTAGAGCATTGCTTTCCATTTAACAGGCCGGTGGCAGCAAGAAAAAAAGATGCTATACAAAAGCTGGCAACCTCAGCTCCGTTAGTATATTGTTGTATAATCCATGGAATAAATGGTGCATTTTTTTCCATGATTATTTTGGGGTCACCGTGTATGGCAGGTATAATAATAAGATCTGTTTTTTTTACATCGCTTATCAGCACATCGGGGGTAACGATAAATAACCCGTTTCTCTGGCTTGTTTCTTTGGAAATCCCTACCAGTTGTACTTTAAACAATGGCTGCTTTCCCATACCGGCCAGTAAGGAATTTACTTCATTAAATATCTGATGGGTTCCTTCAATATTTACAATACTTGTATGCCCGTGTGGGATAAGTATAGAGACGTGTTTCATGATGATGTATTTTTATTATTTATGACTTGCCTTCCTTCTTAACGACTATTCTTAAAATTTATTAAGGGACAAATATATAAAATTCATTTGTCGCAATCAACCCTTAAGATTGCCGTATTTACACCCTGTAAGTTTTAATTATTGGGAGTAGGTTTGTGTTATAAAATAATATTTATGAAAGAATATTTGCTGAAAGATGATATAAAAGTATTTTGTGTTACAGCAAAATCATTTCCTGATGGTGTGCAGCAGGCTTTTATAACTTTAGAAAAAATGCTTTCCAAAGAAGGACGCACTTTCTATGGAATTTCTCATGGAACACCTTCCGGAGAAATAATTTATAAAGCAGCCGTTACAGAAAAATATGAAGGCGAAGGAAAGGAATATGATTTTGAAAGCTACATTATACCAATGGGAAAATATATCACCGAAACCATTAGAGACTTTATGAATAATATGAACAGGTTTGGTGAAATTTTCAAAGAAATGCTTGCCCATCCGCAATTGGATAAAAGCAGCGCCTGTGTGGAATGGTATAAAACCGATAGCGAAGTAATGTGTATGGTAAAACTCATCTCATAAAAAATAAATAATATGCAAACTAAACCCACCAGTAACAGAATGTTTTCTCACCTTGTTTTGTATGATATGCATACTAAATTTCTTTATGCAGCACTTGACAGCATAAAAGATGAAGATGCACATAACCGCCTTAAAACCAAAGCAAATCATATTGCATGGTTAGCTGGCAGCATTGTTCAGCAACGGTTTGAAGTAGCTCAGCTTTTTGGGGCCACCCAAATTTCAGCATCGGATGAATTCTTTAAAAATAATAAAGGGATTCAGGATAATATTACTTACCCGCCACTTAAACAGTTTTTACAAGACTGGGAATCTATTACACCTGTGCTTAGAGAAATTTTTATGAATTTGCCTGATACAAAGCTGGATGAGATATATGAGATGATGCCCCAAATGAAAATGCCTTATTTCGATTTTATCAGCTTTGTAATTTATCGTGAAGCAAGTATCATTGGGCAACTTGCATTATGGCGCAGGTTCCTGGGCTATGAAGCAATGAAGTATATGTAAAAATTTTCAGCCAGATTTAAATTTCAGGTAAGTATAGTTGTTTCATTTTTTGTCCTATTAATAAAGAATTGAATCATCATTTATAAAACTTCTTTTTATGAAAATTATCAAAAAAATCTTATTGGTAATTGCAGTTTTTATTGCAATTCTTTTAATCGCAGCTTTATTTATTGATAAGAGTTATTCAATAGAAAGAGAAATCACCATCAACAAACCAAGGCATGAAGTTTTTGATTATGTAAAGCACTTGAAAAACCAGGATAATTACAGCAAGTGGATAATGCTGGATCCTGATATGAAAAAAGAATTCAGAGGAATGGATGGAAATGTTGGTTTTGTGTATGCGTGGGATGGGAACGGTGATGCCGGCAAGGGCGAGCAGGAAATAAAAGGCATAACTGAAGGCGAAAGAATTGATGTTGAAGTCAGGTTTGAAAGGCCTATGCAGGGAATAGCATTTACGCCAATAGTTACTGAGGCCGTATC
>JBDSAQ010000332.1:0-5329 GCA_039922095.1 Ginsengibacter sp.
ATTGCATTATGGATTTGGGATGAGGTTACGTTTAATAACTATCATACTAACCATAAACAACTTGCACAGGTAATGACTACATTCTTTGATGATAAGAATGAAGGACAAACAAGCCAGGCCATTGCCATACCAATAGCAAATGAGTTAAGAACAAAGTATGCAAGTGATTTTACAAACGTTTCACTGGCATCATGGAATTTTTCGCATGTGCTTGCCGTTGGTGAAAAGAAAATTACCGGCAGTGGCATGTGGGTTGAATCTAACTTTCCTTCCATGTTCTCAATAAAAATGACTGGAGGAAATATAAATGCATTGAATGATCCTTCATCTGTTTTATTAAGCGCATCTGTTGCAAAAGCCTTATTTGGTAATGCAAGTGCAATTAATAAAATCGTAAAGCTGGATAACAGAAATGATTTTAAGGTAACTGGCGTGTATGAAGATCTTCCCCAGAACACTACTTTATACGATATGAAATTATTGCTGCCGTGGAAAAAATATATTACAACAGAAGACTGGTTAAAAGATGCGCAAACACAATGGAATAATCATTCCTTCCAGGCTTTTGCGCAGGTAAGAAATAATGGAGATATTGATAAGATATCTGCCAGGGCAAAAAATGCTGCAATGGTACATAAGAATGCAGCAACTGAAGGCAAGGAAGAACTTGTGTTGCAGCCAATGGATAAATGGCGTTTATACAGCGATTTTAAAAATGGTAAAACAACCGGTGGACGCATTCAGTTTGTATGGTTGTTTGCCGTAATTGGCATATTTGTTTTGTTGCTGGCTTGTATAAATTTTATGAACCTTTCTACTGCACGCAGCGAAAAACGTGCAAAAGAAGTTGGCATTCGTAAAACAGTTGGCTCTGTTCGGGGGCAATTGATCGGGCAGTTTTTAAGTGAATCTGTTTTAGTAGCATTTGTTTCATTTTTACTTTCAATATTTCTTGTTGTTTTATTGATGCCAGTGTTTAATAAACTGGCTGATAAAAATATTCAGCTACCGTGGAGCAATCCGATATTCTGGTTACTTACATTGGTTTTTACTTTTATTACAGGAATTATTTCTGGCAGTTATCCCGCATTTTATCTATCTAAATTCGAACCTATCAAAGTATTGAAAGGAACGTATCGTGCAGGAAGATTTGCATCGTTGCCACGTAAAGTTTTAGTAATTGTTCAGTTTACTTTTTCTATTGCTTTAATCACCGGAACTATTATCATTTTTAAGCAAATTCAATATGCTAAAAACCGGCCGGTTAATTATAAGAATGAAGGATTAATAACTATAAACATGTCAACGCCTGATTTGTATGGGCATTACGATGCAATAAGAAGCGATTTACTTGCAACAGGTGTTGTAAATAATATGGCCGAATCATCAAGCCCAACCACAGAAGTATATTCAAACCAGATTGGCTTTAACTGGCAGGGAAAAGATCCCAACACCTTGCCTGCTTTTGGAACTATTTGGGTAACTATTGAGTTCGGCAAAACGATCGGCTGGCAAATAAAGGAAGGAAGAGATTTCTCAAAAGATTTTGCAACAGATAGTTTAGCGATGATATTAAATGAAGCTGCCGTAAAACTCATTGGAATGAAACAGGATATTGTTGGGCAAACCATACAATTTAATGGAAAAAATTTTAAGGTTATTGGTGTTATAAAAGATATGGTAATGCAATCGCCTTACAAGCCTGTAACACCAACTGTTTTCATGTATAATCCGCAGAATGTAGGTACTGTTACGGTTGCAATTAAACAAAGTATTCCCGTACATGATGCATTAAATAAAATAGAAACCGTATTTAAAAAATATAATCCTTCGGCACCTTTTGATTATACTTTTAATGATGAAGATTATGCAAAGAAATTTTCTGATGAAAGGCGTGTCGGCAACCTTGCAACATTCTTTACAATTCTCGCAATCTTTATTTCATGTCTTGGTTTATTCGGGCTTGCCTCATTTGTTGCAGAGCAACGCAAAAAGGAAATCGGTGTACGCAAAGTGTTAGGCGCATCTGTATTTAATCTCTGGCAATTGCTCTCAAAAGAATTTGCACTGCTTGTAATTATATCATGTTTTATCGCAATACCCTTATCATGGTATTATCTAAACAACTGGTTACAACAATATGATTACAGAACAGCAATTTCATTTTGGATATTTATTGTGTCTGGTGCTGCAGCCTTTTGTGTAACAATTATAACAGTAAGCTTCCAGGCAATAAAAGCGGCGATAGCAAACCCTGTGAAGAGTTTAAGAACAGAATAAAATATATACTTATGGCAAAAAGTCATTCCTCTTTTGTATTATCAGCTTCTTATTTTATAGTAATTGGAATATTTTTTTTGACTGTACCGCAAACAGGCTTTTGTCAAACATCAACTCAAAACCGTAATGCAACTAATAGTAATTCTTTAAACGATTTTAAAGTTGCTCCGCAGCTAAAATGGAAATTTCACACCAGCCAGCCGCTTATGGCTTCTCCGGTTATAAATCAAGGCGTCGTATATTTTGGCGGGCTTGATAGTATGCTTTATGCAATTGATATTAATACCGGCAAAGTAAATTGGAAATTCAGAACACAAGGAGAGATCCGGTCCGATGTATTAATAAATGACACGCTATTGTATTTAGTTGGCGGCGATGGCACTTTTTATTCTATTGACAAAAACTCGGGCAAACTCAAGTGGAGATGGACTTTCAATAGCACCGCATCTTTTTTAGGGGAAAGAAGATATGATATTGCTGATTACTTTAACTCTTCGCCGGTGCTTTATAAAAACACTGTATATTTTGGATCGGCGGATGGAAGGGTGAACGCAATTAATGCAGATAACGGTAAGCTGCTGTGGACATTCAAATCTGATGATATTGTACACACCACTCCAGCCGTGTATAATGATAAACTTTTCTTCGGATCCTTTGATGGTAATGTATATGCGCTGAACAGTAATAACGGCAGCCTGTTATGGAAGTTTAAAACAATGGGTCATGAATTCTTTCCAAAAGGTGAACTGCAGGGTTCTCCTGTTGTTTGGAATGATGTTGTTTACATCGGCGCAAGGGATTATAATTTGTATGCAATAAACATCAATGGCGGCTATTGTAACTGGAATCAAAAATTTCCTAAAGGCTGGGCTTTAGCAAACACCGTAAGAGATTCAGTACTTTATATAGGTACATCTGATGACAGGTATATTGCCTCTGCAGATGCGGCCACAGGAAAAGAAAAGTGGAGAACAAACGTTAAGTTCAACATATTTGGACCATGCGCTTTCTCAAAATCTATGTTATATGTTGGCACATTAACGGGTGAGGTTTATGCTTTGGAGTTAAAAACCGGGGCCATACAATGGACGTTCACAACTGACGGATACAAAGCAAATCATAATAAATATTTTAAAGCCGATAATGCTTTTAGCGATGATTTCTATAACATAATTAAGAGTAACGTGGATTATATAAATGCGCAATTAAAATGGGGAGCAGTGTTTTCAAGTCCTGCTATTTCAAATGATGTTATAGTAATAACAAGTACTGATGGATCAGTTTATTGCTTAACACATACATGAGCATGAAAACTATTAAATGATCGAAATAGCGAGGAGAGAAAAAAAAACATGAAATCATGAAATTATAAAATCATAATTGAGACAAATGATAAACAACTATTTCAAATTAGCATTTCGCAACTTTATTAAGCGCAAAGGATATTCGTTATTGAATATTATTGGTTTGGCCATTGGTATTACCTGTTGCCTGCTTATATTTCAATACGTAGCCTATGAAAGAAGCTATGATAAGTTTGAAAGCAAAGCTGATCAGATAGTACGGTTGCGACTGGATAGTTACCATGAAGGAAAACTTTCGTGGAAGTCGGCTACTTCATATCCTGCGTTTGGCCCCACAATGAAAAAGGATTTTCCGGAAGTAGAAAATTTTTGCCGGCTTCATGATGCAGATCTTGTTTTGGCCAACGACGAAAGAGATGTAAAGTTCAAAGAAGAAAAAGGATATTATGCAGATCCATCTTTTCTTGAAATGTTCAATGTTCAATTACTTAAAGGAAATCCTGAGGTTGCATTAAGTGCACCGGATAAAATTTTGTTATCAGAAAACACAGCAAGAAAATATTTTGGAGATGAGGAACCCTTAGGAAAGAAATTATTTTTTCGGGACCCTCAATTTTCAAGAACTTTTGAAGTAACGGGTGTGTTCAAAGAATTTCCTTCAAACTCTCATCTTACAATAAATCACCTGGCTTCATATGCAACGCTTGCAAGCATTTCGCAGCAAGATGGGGATACAACCAATTCTACCGAAACAAGTTTTGGCTGGTATGATTTTTATACTTACCTGCAGTTAAAGCCTGGTACAGATATTAAAAGATTTGAATCCAAACTACCGGCATACTGCGATCGTTACATGAATAACCAGGAGTGGGCAAAAAAGAATAAAATAGTTACAGAGATCCATCCTATTTCGCTTGCTGATATTCACCTGCATTCCAATTTCAACCAGGAAGCTGAAGCAAATGGGAGCGGCCAATCGGTATCTTTTCTTTTCATGATTGCTTTTTTTATTATTGGTATCGCATGGATTAATTATATAAATCTTGCCACGGCAAGATCAACAGAAAGGGGTAGGGAAGTAGGTATGAGAAAAGTGCTGGGGGCACTCCGCAGAAACCTTATCGGCCAGTTCCTTGCCGAAAGTGTTTTATTGAACCTGGTTGCTTTCATAGTTGCATTGGGAGCTGCATTTTTATTGACACCATGGTTCAATCAATTGACTGGACGTATCATACATCCTGGTTTTTCTCTGCCGGCAAATTATTGGTTGGGATTTATAGCAATGTTCCTGTCAGGTAGCTTGCTATCGGGGATTTACCCGGCTTTTGTTTTGTCAGGGTTCCGGCCTATAGATGTTTTAAAAGGGCTATTCAAAAGCAGCCATGGTGGTATTGTATTGCGTAAAAGCCTTATTGTTGGCCAGTTTGCAACGTCTGTAGTTTTAATAGCAGGAACAATAATTGTTTTTCAGCAAGTAAATTTTATGCGCAAGCAAAAGCTTGGGGTTGATATAAATCAAACGCTGGTAATGGATGGCGCCGTTTCTTTTACTGACTCTCTTTATCAAAATTCTTTTCAGCCATTTAAAAATGATTTGTTGAAAATTGCTGATGTAAAGAATGTGGCCACTTCATCAAGTGTGATGGGCAAAGAAATTTACTGGACCAACGGATCACACAGGATGGGTACGGATAATAAAGGATCAGTTACACTATATAATGTGTGGGTAGATTATGATTTTATTC
>JBDSAQ010000333.1:0-30054 GCA_039922095.1 Ginsengibacter sp.
TAATGGAAAGTAATGGCGACTTTGAAGCGGCCATTGATTACCTCCGAAAAAAAGGACAAAAAGTTGCAGCACTCAGAGGAGATCGTGAAGCAAAAGAAGGGGTAATAATTGCCCAAACAACTGCGGATAACAAAACAGGATTTATTATTAATCTAAGCTGCGAGACCGATTTTGTGTCAAAAAATGCAGATTATATTGAATTTGCACAATCTATTATGAATGCAGCTATTGCGAATAATGTTAATAGCATTGATGAGTTAAATAAAGCAAAACTTGGCGATGATACTGTTATGGATAAATTGAATGAGCAAGTTGCTAAGATTGGAGAAAAGATAAGTATTTCAAAGTTTGAAAAAGTTAAGGCGGAATATGTTGTAGCTTATATTCATGGAACATATAGGATGGGAGTTCTTGTCGGGTTAAATAAAATGGCTCCGGAAGCCGGTAAAGATTTAGCCATGCAAATTGCGGCTATGAATCCTATTGCTATTGATGCGGAATCAGTACCTGCAGAAATAATTGCCAGGGAAAAAGATATTGCTATTGAGCAGGTGAAAGCAGAAGGTAAACCTGCAGAAATGGCTGAAAAAATTGCAATGGGTAAGGTGAATAAATTTTTTAAAGAAAGTACCTTACTTGCTCAGGCCTTCGTAAAAGATAACAACAAATCAGTATCTGATTATCTCCAAAGTGTGGATGCTGGATTAAGGGTAAATATTTTTAAAAGAATTACATTAGGATAATTTTTTTAAAATCTTATCTCATTCAGGAGCTGCCATTGGCGGCTCTTTTTTTTAAGTGTATGTATGTTCTTGTATTCGTTTAGCTGTAAAATATTATACGTTATATTGCACCGGAAATTTATCATCTAAAAATCTGCTATACTAATGCTTCCTAAGTTTAAACGTGTCCTTCTAAAACTTTCCGGCGAATCTTTAATGGGGAATAAAAATTTTGGATTAGATTCAGACGTTATAGCTCAGTATGCACAGGATATTCAGCTAATAACAGAGTTAGGCGTTCAGGTGGCAATTGTTATTGGTGGCGGAAATATTTATCGTGGTATGAATGAGGCAGAAACGGGTATAGAAAGAGCGCAGGGTGATTATATGGGAATGCTTGCGACAGTAATAAATGGCATGGCCTTGCAAAGCGGCCTGGAGAGGGCCGGAGTTTATACACGTTTACAAAGCGCCATAAAAATGGAACAAATTGCAGAGCCCTATATCCGCCGAAGAGCTATAAGGCATCTTGAAAAGGGAAGAGTAGTAATTTTTGGAGCTGGCACTGGTAACCCGTATTTTACCACTGATACAGCAGGCTCATTAAGGGCTATTGAAATTAAAGCTGACGTTATTTTAAAGGGAACACGGGTAGATGGAATATATACTGCAGATCCTGAAAAAAATACCTCTGCAAAAAAATTTGAAAGTATTTCTTTTGCAGAATGCATATCCAAAAACCTTAAAATAATGGATATGACAGCTTTCACCTTATGTATGGAAAATGAACTGCCTATAATTGTTTTTGATATGAATACGCCTGGCACCCTGTTGCGGGTTATAACAGGTGAAAAAGTGGGTACCCTTGTTAGCGGATAATATAAAAATTTTTATGCGGCATGGTATTCTCTATACATTGCCTGTACTTCTTTAATTAACTTCCCAATATCCTATAAATCACTAAAACATTATCGCTTGATTTGGTGATAGACAGCAAACAGGTTTATCAACTAATATATTTTCTCAGGCCAAACTTTAATAAATGTGGATCTGGTTAATAATATCAATGTTACTTGTAGTGGGCTGTATAATTTTTGGTATCCACAGTTTTATAAGTAGCCGTATACTTCAAAAATCAATATCTTCAAATTCAGAATACATGGGTAATAATATACAGCCTGAACTTATCGTAAAAGATAGTACAGTTTTGCAGCAAAGAGATTTATTGAGTTTAAAAATAAAATTAAAATCAATGGAAGAAAATGCTTTACTAAACGTTCATCAATTAAATGATATACAAAAAAGAGTTGAGGCATTAGAGTCAGCAGGTATCGTTAACACGGCAAATGACAAGTGGAACGAGGACGATGAAGACTGGGAAAAAATGTATTACGAAACCAGGAGAGAAAAACAATCGCTTGAAGAGAACGTAAGCTATCTAAAAGATACGTTGCAGAAAAATACCAACAGACTGTTGGAACTTGAAAAGCAACAGGAAGGCTGGGCAACAATTAAAAGCGATATGGAATTGAAGGTAAACGAAGTACATTCATTACAAAATATTATTGAGGAATTACAGCGTAAAATAGAAGGAGGAATGGAGAAAGAAAGAGAGCTGCAACAGGAAGTTGCTTATGAAAAGAGCAGGTATAATGAATATGAGCACATGCTGCAGGAAAATAATCAATTACGCAGCGAAACTGAATTGCTTACAAGCAGGCTTTATGAAATAAATGAACAAAATATTTTAATGGAACAACAAATTAAAAGCTTAACCGAATTGGGGAGCATGTTGGAAATATCAGAATTTGAAAAGATGGAAATAAAAAATAGTGTTGAACAATTATTACAAAAAAATATGGTTTAAAAGATTGATGAAGCGAGTGAGAATACCTTATAGAAAATATTCAGCAATTTAAAAATATCTTAAGGCTTAACCTTTTATGGGGTTTGATAAAAATATAACTGAATTGAGAAAAGATTATCTCCTGCAAACACTTTCTGAAAGCGAAGTATCTTCCAATCCAATAGTTCAATTTGAAAAGTGGTGGCTTGAGGCTATAAAAAGTGAAATTGAGGAAATTAATGCCATGACTTTAGCTACCTGCAACTCCAAAGGACAGCCATCTGCAAGAGTGGTATTACTTAAGGATTTTAGCGAGGAAGGTTTTATTTTTTTCACTAACTATAATAGCAGAAAAGGAAAGGATTTATCTCAGAATCCATTTGCCGCCTTAGTCTTTTTTTGGAAAGAATTAGAAAGGCAGGTTCGGATTGAAGGAAGTGTAAAAAAAATTAGCGAATCAGACAGTGATGAATATTTTTTAACGAGACCGCAGGCAAGCCGGTTAGGCGCATGGAGTTCTCCGCAAAGCAGTTTTATAACGGACCGTGAAATTCTTGAAAAAAATGTTGAATATTATTTACAGTTTTTCAACAATGGGGATATTCCAAGGCCCGGATACTGGGGAGGGTATATTATTAAACCTTCTCTTATAGAATTTTGGCAGGGAAGGCCTGGCCGCCTTCATGATCGTATACAATATATTGCCAGTGACCCCGGCTGGCAAATTAATAGATTGGCGCCTTAATTACAATCAGGAGTTTTTCTTCTTAGCAGCTTTTTTAGCTACCCTGGCAGGCCGGATTTTGCCAAATGATCCCTTAAACGTTTTGCCTTTTTTTGTTTTTACATCACCACGTCCCATAATTACAATTAAATTATTCAAAAAAAATTATTGCTTTTATATGCAGGCACTGATTTTAAAAGAGTAAGTTAAACACAAAAAGCAAGACACATTTGCATCTTGCTTTGCAATGCAGTTTAGCAAACCTTAAATCTTACCTGATAATTCTTTCCCTGCCTTAAATTTGGCTACTTTTTTAGCTTTAATTTTAATTACGGCACCCGTTTGCGGATTACGGCCATTACGTGCAGACCTTTTGCTAACAGAAAAAGTTCCAAACCCTACCAGAGTAACTTTTCCACCACCTTTTAAAGTTTTAGTAACTGCTTCTACAAAAGAATCTACAGCAGCATTTGCCTGTGTTTTATTAACACCTGCATCGTCAGCAATTTTTGCGATTAATTCAGCTTTGTTCATAGTTAAATAGTTTGATTTTTTATTAGCAGCAAATATAGAGGGTTTTTATTTGCAGGAAAATTATTTACATTATTTTTTTATTCTAATTTAATGCTAAAACCGCATGTAGCAAGGGTTCTATAAAACATGGTGAATTTGATGATGGATATATTATAAAACAATTATTATTGAAATGCAGATACAGCAATAGTTTCAGCAGAGAGGTTTACAATTAGGTACCTGAGGGTTACTGATAATTTAAACTAAAACAAGAAGTTTTAGTTTTTGCACAATTAGTGCACAGTTTGCATTATAGTGATAAAAGTATCTCAGCTACATCATTTTTGTAAATTTTGGTTCTGTACATCTGTGAATATTATTTATTGATTTAGCTGCTACAGTATTGGTAAGATATTTTGTAATAGAATGTTAATGCATTCAATCATTAACCTGTATTTTTTCTATCTATTTTTTTCATTCATTAAATTCTTAATCAATTTTTATGGCGGGATACAAAAGCCCGTTACGGTTGTATGTCGATATAGACAGGGCAATGATCGCTGTGTTTTACTTCAGGATAAATTTTTACATCTTTGATATTATCTTTCAGATTTTGGGTAACATTTATATAGTCAATCCTCCATCCTTTATTTTCGAGCCGCGTGGTTGGCCGCAAAACATTCCACCATGTATATTGATGTAATTCTTTATTTAAATGCCTGAAGCCATCTACAAAATCATTGGATAAAAATTTATCAAACCAGGCCCTCTCTTCAGGTAAAAAACCTGTGGTTTTTTTATTAGCCCCGGGGTTATGTATATCTATTTCTGTATGAGCAATATTGTAATCGCCACAAACAATTAATTTCTTTCTTTCTTTTTTGAGTTCATTAAGATAATCCAGAAATTCCTCAAGCCATATATATTTATAAGCCTGGCGGTGTTCGCCACTGGTGCCGGAAGGAAAGTATGCATTAACTAAAGTGATTTCGTCAAAGTCAGCACGGATAACCCTTCCCTCAAAATCACTTTGCTCAATACTGCTTCCATATGTTACATTTTTAGCTTCTGCTTTGGTTAAAATAGCCACACCACTATATCCTTTTTTCTGCGCACAGAACCAATATGATTTATAACCTGTGGCTTCAATAGCCTCAACAGGAATATCATTGAAGTGGGCTTTAACTTCCTGTAAACAAATTATATCAGCAGGATCGGTTGCTATCCAATCTATAAATCCTCTTTTAATTGCAGCACGGATGCCATTAACGTTATAGGAGATAATACGCATAGATTAAATTTAATAATCCAGAATCGGTCTCAGCCATTTAGTTACTTCTTCTATATCCATTTCTTTTCTTACTGCATAATCTTTAAGTTGATCTTCAGATATTTTCCCCACACCAAAATATTTACTTTCAGGATGAGCAAAATACCAACCGCAAACTGATGAGGCAGGATACATAGCGAGAGATTCTGTAAGAACAATACCTGCATTTTCTGTTGCCTTTAATAATTCAAATAATTTATATTTTTCAGTGTGATCGGGACAGGCAGGGTAGCCAGGTGCAGGCCTTATACCGAGGTATCGCTCTTCAATAAGTTCTTCCGTTGTTAAGTTTTCATCTTTTGCATACCCCCAAAATTCTTTTCTTGTTCTTGTATGAAGTAATTCAGCAAAAGCTTCGGCCAGCCTGTCTGCCAGTGCCTGAAGAATTATTTTATTGTAATCATCATGTTCAGATTCAAACTTTTTTATATAGTTTTCAATTCCATGAATTGAAACTGCAAATGATCCAATATAGTCAGAGCTGCTGTTCCCGTGGTTTGCTGGTTTTATAAAATCCGCCAATGATAAATTCGCCTGCCCCGGTGCTTTTTTTATTTGCTGCCGGAGACATTCCAATTTGATATTGGCCCCTTCGTATTTCACATTAATAGTGTCTTTCCCATTTGACGATGCTTCCCAAAAACCAATTACTCCTTTTGCAACCAGCCACTTTTCTTCAATTATTTTTTTAAGAAGGATTTTAGCATCATTATAAAGTTTAACAGCCTCTTTCCCAATAATTTTATCAGACAATATACCCGGAAATTTTCCGTGCATTTCCCATGCTATAAAAAAAGGTTGCCAGTCAATATAGTTTTTTATTTCATTAAGATCATAATCTTTAAAAGTTTTTGTTCCGGTAAAAGTGGGTATTACAGGAGAAAAGCTTTCCCAATTTATAGTAACTCCATTTTTTCGGGCCTCTTCATATGGCAAATAATTTTTTATAGATTTCTTATTACCAAAATCTACTTTTAGTTTATCATATTCCGACTTTATATTTTTTAAAAATTCCGGCTTTTGCTCCTTGCTTAACAGGCTTCCGGCAGCGGTTACACTTCTTGAAGCATCCAATACGTGCAGTACACCATTATCATATTCAGGTGCAATACGTACAGCCGTATGCATTCGGGAAGTAGTAGCTCCACCTATCAACAAAGGAATATCGAATTGCTGGCGTTTCATTTCCTTCGCAATGTGTACCATCTCATCAAGTGACGGTGTTATTAGTCCACTCAATCCTATTATATCAACATTCTTTTCTTTTGCCGTCTGTAAAATTTTATCAGCAGAAACCATAACTCCGAGGTCAATAATATCATAGCCATTGCAACCCAGCACAACGCCAACTATATTCTTTCCAATGTCATGCACATCTCCTTTTACGGTTGCTAATAATATTTTTGCAGCGCCTGCGCCCTCTTCATTTATAGTCCCTGCTTCAAGGTGAGCAAGGCGGCGTATTTCCTTTTCTGCCTCAATATATGGGGTTAAGACTGCAACAGCTTTTTTCATAACCCTTGCACTTTTAACTACCTGTGGTAAAAACATTTTTCCACTTCCGAATAAGTCGCCAACTATATTCATTCCATCCATCAACGGACCTTCAATAACATCCAAAGGCTTTGGATATTTTACTCTTGCCTCTTCTGTATCTGCATCAATAAAATCTGTTATACCATTTACCAGTGCATGACTTAAACGTTTTTCAACAGGCTCGCTTCGCCATAATTCATCTTTAACTTCAACCTTACCTTTTGCTTTAACGGTTTCTGCAAAGGCAAGCAGTTTATCTGTTGCATCCGGATTCCGGTTTAGTATTACATCTTCGCAAAGCTCACGTAACTGTGGTTCTATTTCATCGTAAATAACCAACTGGCCTGCATTTACAATGCCCATATCCATACCGGCTTTAATGGCATAAAATAAAAAAACAGCATGCATTGCTTCCCTTACTGCATCATTTCCACGAAATGAAAATGATACATTACTAACACCCCCGCTAATTTTTGTCAGCGGCATTTTTTGTTTTATGATCCTTGTTGCTTCTATAAAATCAACGCCATAATTGTTATGTTCCTCTATACCTGTGGCTATAGCAAAAATATTTGGATCAAAAATTATATCCTGCGGATCAAAGCCCACCTGCTCTGTAAGAATTTTATAAGCTCTTAAAGAAATGTTCACCTTCTTTTCCAAAGTATCAGCCTGCCCGTTCTCATCAAAAGCCATTACAACAACTGAAGCGCCATAACTTTTACAAATAAATGCCTGCTCAATAAATTTTTCTTCACCTTCTTTCATTGAAATTGAATTCACGATGCACTTACCCTGTACACATTTTAACCCTGCTTCAATAATGGAGAATTTAGAAGAATCTATCATTATAGGAATCTTCGCTATATCAGGCTCTGCCTGCAGTAGGTTTAAAAAAGTAGTCATGGCTTTTTCACCATCAAGCAATGCATCATCCATGTTTACATCTAAAATCTGAGCACCGCTTTCTACCTGTTGCCGTGCAACCGAAAGCGCTTCTTCGTATTTATCTTCTCTTATTAATCTTGCAAATTTTTTAGAGCCCGTAACATTAGTACGTTCCCCAACGTTTACAAAATTTGTTTCGGGACGAACGATCAAAGGTTCTAATCCTGATAACCGAAGGAAAGGTTGTATAGTTGTTTCAGTCATTTTATTTTATTTCAACTTCAATAATTTTTAAATCAGGTTGATCATCATACTCAAGTAAGAGGGACAAAAATTTTGCTGGATCTTCTGACAAAAACTTTCTCAAAGCATCCAGCCTGTAATTTCAATATCTGGCATTTCAATCCAGAACGCATCGTAATTCATTCCATAATATTCTGGAAACTTTAATTTGTTTATAACGAGATGCAAATCTTTAACTGTCTGAACATTTGAAAAGCTTATTTCTATTTTTTCATACCTAAATAAGTTGTTCTTCTAACACCGGCAACGCTCTTGGTTTAAATTTTTTTACTTGTTGAGCAATGTGCTTTATATGATCAGGTGTAGTACCGCAACAACCGCCAACAATATTTACAAAACCTTCTGCAGCCCACTCTTCAATAATGTGTGCTGTTTCGTGTGGCTGCTCATCATACTCACCAAAAGCATTTGGTAACCCTGCATTTGGATATGCAGAGGTATAACAGTTTGCTATCTGGCTCAGCTCTTCAATATGAGGACGCATTTCCTTTGCACCTAAAGCACAATTTAATCCAATGCTCAATGGTTTTGCATGTGATACTGAAATGTAAAATGCTTCCAGCGTTTGCCCGCTTAATGTGCGACCACTTGCATCTGTGATTGTGCCGCTGATCATGATGGGTAATTCGGCCCCCTCTAATCCGATAGCTATCGGATCTCCCCCCTTAGGCGAGACTTTTTTGCGATCTCTGAAGAATTTTTTTATTGCGTAAATAGCGGCTTTGGCATTAAGTGTATCAAAAATTGTTTCTATCAATAAAATATCTACTCCGCCATCAACCAGGCCTTTAATCTGTTCGGTGTAGGCTGCGGCTACTTCATCAAATGTTACTGCACGGTAGCCAGGATTATCTACATCAGGCGAAAGACTTAAAGTTTTGTTGAGAGGGCCTATGGCGCCTGCAATAAAAGCCTGGCCCCGGCCTTCCCCCTCAGGAGAGGAGAGAAATTTGTTTATTGCATTTCTTGCACATTTGGCGGCGGCAACATTTAGTTCATACGCCAATGATTGCATATCGTAATCTGCCTGTGCAATAAGCGTACTGCTGAAAGTATTTGTTTCAATAATATCAGCACCAGCTTCTAAATATTTTATGTGGATCGCTTCAATTATTTGCGGCTGGGTTATGCTTAATAAATCATTGTTTCCTTTTACATCGGTATGCCAGTCTTTAAATCTTTCTCCGCGGTAATCTTTTTCTTCAAGCTTGTATTGCTGAATCATTGTACCCATGGCCCCATCAATAATAAGTATCCTTTCTTTTAAATAATCCTGAATTGTTTTTTTCATTGTTACAGAATTTACTGGTTGCATTAATCGGTAAAGGTCCCTTTGTGGTGAACATGGTTATAATGATACTTAGCTGCTAAGCACATTAAAAAAATCAATAAACTTTTAAACGAAATTTTATATCCTGGAGAGTGTACAGAATGTTTTCGTTTATTAGTTCAGTTTCTCATCAATAGGGAACAAAGCAGGCTGAACAATAAACAAATCCGCCTGCATATACCGTAAAATTAAAGTAACAAAGCCATAAAACAAAATAGCATGGTTTGAAGAAGATGTAATCAGAAGATAAAAATTAAAATTTATGATCGGGTTTTATTAGCTCAGGATATTGCTTTTGGAAGTGTTGTATTTCAGGAATGGATACGTTTTGCACATACCCTCCACCGGGATTTTGCCTGATATAATCCTGATGATACTCTTCAGCCTGCCAGAATTTTACAAGGGGAGCAACCTGGACGGCTATTGGGTTATTATACTTTCCGGAGGTATTTAATTTTTTAATATAATCTTCAATCATTAGTTTTTCACTATTATTTCTGTAAAAGGCAATTGACCTGTATTGAGTTCCCCGGTCTGGCCCCTGGCCATTGACCTGGGTAGGGTCCTGAGCCGCAAAATATGCCTTCAATAAAGTAGCATAGTTTATAATGGTTGAATCATAATAGATATTTACAGTTTCAGCATGGCCGGTCGTTCCGCTCTCAATACTTTCATAAGTTGGCTTAGAAGTATTGCCACCTGCATAACCGGAGATGGCTTCATTAACACCTTTTATACTTTCAAATAATGCTTCCTCATGCCAAAAACAACCTGCTGCAAAAGTAGCCTGGCTTAATTTTGATAAGTCTTTTTTATCAGTCTTACGGAATATTTCTACCCTGTTTGGTGATTTTTGAGCACAACCAGTAATTGTAAGAAAAAGTGAAACCGCAATAAATAGTGAAGATAAAAGTTTCATATAAAATTTATAATTAGATACGTAAACATGTGTTTACAGATGTTAAAACAAACAGTAAATTTCAATTAAGAAAATAGATACTATTTCCATCCTAATACAATTGTAATTTATTTTGTTTTATAAAATAATTTAGTGCAAATACAATCCAGAATGAAAGTATAAAAGTGAATATTTTGTAATATAGGTACTCTGGAGCCTGTAGCACTTTTACCTGGTTAATGAAAGTAATACCTGGTGAGCCAATCATTAAACACAAAAGCAAAATGAACATAACCAAAAGGAAAAAGCTAAAAAAGAGAATCTTTTTCATCTTATCAGTTACTAATGGCTGATAATAAATTTTTTTTGTTAAAAGATTATTTACCTTTTCCATAACAGCCTCATCGAAATTTACAGAGGCCATTTCAGAACCTTTTAATAGTATTTTCTTTAACTTATTATCCTGTTCCATCACTTTATATTAAATTAAGAATTTCATCTTTTAAATGATTATGCAGTGCCCTATAAAAATTCTTTCTTCCCCTGAATAAGAGTACTTTAATATTAGATGTTGTTATACCCGTTGATTCATTAATCTCCTCAACAGATAATTCATTAAGATAATACAAAGTAATACATATACGCTCATTATAACTTAGTGATCTTATGGCAAGCTGAATATATTTTTTATGATCATTGTTATTTTGTATTGCCATAATATCAGCCACACCTGCGGACAGATCATCGTTTAGAGATTCAGTTAATTCTATGGAATAATGCTTTTTAATTTTCTTTTTATTTAAAGCAGTATTTACAATTATACGGTAAAGCCATGTGGAAAATTTTGCATTCTCTTTAAAAGACTTTAAGAATGAATAAGCTTTTACAAACGCATCCTGTGCTACTTCTTCAGCATCTTCCCTGTTTAATAATATATTGTAAGCAAGGGCTACTGCCATGTTTTTATAATTATTAACGAGAGCCGCATACGCATTTGTATCCCCTGCCAGCACTTTTTGTATAATTATCAAATCATTTTGGTTTGCCACTTAAATCAGACAACTCTTATGAAGTTCCGGTTACAAAAATAATTTTAATACAGATATTGTAACCAGTCGGATTGTTACGGTTGTCAAATGTTTAAATTACATATTATGCAAAATAATTTCTTACCGCCATTTTTATTTATTTTAATTATCATACTTATATTATTGAGTATAGTTACTATTTTTTATCTCTATATAACCGCAAAAAGCCGTGAAAGGCTGGCCCTTATAGAAAAAGGAATGGATCCTAATCTTTCAAGAAGTGATTTTTGGATACAAGTTGGCATAATAGCAGGTGGCATAGGCACCGGACTTATTGCAGGTGATTATCTTCCGACAAAATTTGGATATGGTCCCTTAATAGGAATCATATTTGCTGCCGCCGGGCTTGTGGTTTATAATATTATGCGAAAATCAAAAACGAAAAATATATAGATATGATGTTATCTACACGATAACAAATAAGGTTCTCCTCAAATATGTTCTCATTAAGAGAATCGCCAGGTAGCAGCTCACTCTTATAAATAAACACGGAGATAAATTAATTATCTCCGTGTAATTAAAACTACTGTAAGTATATATAAGTCATACTCACTACTCAAAACATTAAAATTTAAGTGTAAATAGAACTCTACAGTGTTTTTATAGGTAGCAACGGCTACAGTTCCCGAATTTTTCAAGTTCTGCGTCCGGTTAGCATTAATCATTAAAACCAATATTATGCCAACCAAATAATTCAATCTTAAAATTCCTTATAATTAGCTTGCCGCTATCCTGTTATTTTATTATTATTCAGATACTTAGTAGATTTTTAATTTCTTAACTTCGCATCCTTTTTTTGAGTAAGCTAAAATTTATAAAGAGTGAGGTATAAGGAATATCATCAGTTGAACTTACCATCAATTGGGGAAGAAATTTTAAAACAGTGGGAGGAAAAGGATGCTTTTAAAAAAAGTATTGCTTTAAGAGCTGGCGCAAAATCATTTGTATTTTATGAAGGCCCACCGAGTGCTAACGGTATGCCCGGTATTCATCATGTTATTTCCAGAACATTGAAAGATCTTGTTTGCCGGTATAAAACTATGCAGGGATACCAGGTAAAACGAAAAGGAGGATGGGATACTCATGGTTTACCAATAGAACTGGGGGTAGAAAAACTATTGGGAATAACCAAGGAAGACATAGGTAAAAAGATAACTGTTGAAGAATATAATGCTACCTGCCGCAGGGAGGTGCTTAAATATAAAGACAAGTGGAATGAGATAACCAGGCAAATGGGTTATTGGGTTGATTTGGAAAATCCTTATATAACTTTCGAAAATAAATACATTGAAACTTTATGGTGGTGCTTAAAACAGTTATATGAAAAAAAAGATAAAGACGGGCAAAGTTTTCTTTATGAAGATGTAAGCATTCAACCCTACTCACCCGCAGCAGGAACCGGTTTAAGCTCTCATGAGTTAAACCAACCCGGGACTTACAAAGATGTAAAGGATACGAGTTGTGTTGCCATGTTTAAAGCCGTTGAAAATGAAAGATCTGCATTTCTTTTTAAGGCAGCTAACAGCAATGAGCTTTTCTTTGTTGCATGGACAACTACTCCATGGACCTTACCCTCAAATTTGGGATTAACCGTGGGATCCAATATTGATTATGTTCTGGTACGGACTTTTAATCCATATAGCGGAAAACCATGTGCAGTTGTTCTTGCAAAAAATCTATTGTACAAATATTTCCCCGAACATATTGATGAATGGGCAGAGGGTAATAATAATGAATTGTATGAGGCAATATTAAACTGGCTTGATAAAGGCCTGGATGAAAGCATAATAGAACAAGGTACCGCCGCTTTAAAAAATGAGTTTGATAATCTTATAAAAAAGAAACAGCTTCCTTACAAAATACTTCTTCACTTTAAAGGTTCTCAAATTGAAGGTTGCGAGTATGAACAGCTTTTATCATTCGAATCAAATACCGTTGAAAAAATTCAGGGTATAACCCCAAATGCTCAACCATTTAAAGTTATTACAGGAGATTTTGTTACTACGGAAGATGGAACAGGCATAGTTCATACTGCCCCTGCATTTGGCGCAGATGACTTTAAGGCCGGCAAAAAAAATACCCTTGGCATATTAACCCTGGTGGATAAGGAAGGAAAATTTATTGAAGGTGTTGGGGAATTTACTGGGCGTTATGTAAAAGATTATAAGGATGAAAGTGGCTATAAAGATGTAAATGTTGATATCTGTGTAAAGCTTAAAAAAGAAAACAGGGCATTCAAGATAGAAAAATACGAACATAACTATCCTCATTGCTGGAGAACTGATAAACCAATTATATATTATCCGCTGGATGCCTGGTTTATAAAAACAACCGCAGTAAAAGAAAGAATGGTGGAGTTAAATAAAACCATCAACTGGAAACCGGCATCAACGGGAACAGGTCGGTTTGGTAACTGGCTGGAGAACATGGTTGATTGGAATTTAAGCAGAAGCAGGTTTTGGGGCACACCATTGCCCATATGGAAATGCGGACAGGTGGATCCAGATACATCTTATAAATCACACAATACAAACAGGGAATTTTTTGATGAAAAAAGAATAGATGATCCATTTGATCAAATATGTATCGGAACGAAAAATGAGTTAAAGGCTGTACAGTCAAAAGGTAAATGGAACTGTAAGGGGTTCAGGGTTGACTTTGAAAGAATTACGCAAGATATTTTTTTAAACAATGATTCTGCTTTGCAAATCAGAATTCATAACCACAATAATGAGCGTCCTCAATTGAGTTTTATCGATTATGATTTTTTAAAAAAAATGGTTGGACAAAAAGGGTTCAATAAAGAACTTCTAATTGATACTTTTAGATTTAATTTAGAAATAATCGAGAATTATATTACAGAAATCAATAATGAGAATCTTAAGGAAATAGACTTTCATAAGCCAGAAATAGATAGAATTGTTTTTTCACGAGATGGTTCTTTGAAGGATATAAATCTTTATGTAAGAGTAGATGATCTTATTGATGTTTGGTTCGATAGTGGAGCAATGCCTTATGCTCAATGGGGATTACCTGATACTTCCTCTAACGAGTTTGGGCCTCTAAGCACAGAAAATTTTTGGAAATATCATGCTGTTTCAAAAGTATCCCCAATCGGTGGAGATCCGATAGCTATCGGATTAGAGGGAGTCTCTTTTCCGGCGGATTTCATTGCTGAAGGAGTAGATCAAACCCGTGGATGGTTTTACACACTTCATGCCATTGCCTGTTTACTGTTTGATTCAGTAGCTTTTAAAACCTGTGTATCAAATGGGTTGGTTTTAGATAAGAATGGTAATAAAATGAGTAAGCGGTTAGGAAATGTAGTTGATCCGTTCAAGACCATCGAAACATTAGGAGCCGACGCTACAAGATGGTATCTCGTTACAAATGCCTCGCCCTGGGATAATATGAAATTTGATATAGAAGGTATTAAAGAAGTACAGCGTAAATTCTTCGGAACACTATACAATACATACCAGTTTTTTGCGCTGTATGCAAATGTGGACGGATTTGTTTTAAGTGAAAACTCTATCCCGGTTAAGCAAAGGCCTGAAATGGACAGGTGGATATTATCTGCATTAAATACATTAATTAAAACAGTTAAAGAAAGTTTAGATGACTACGAGCCTACACAAGCAGGCAGGGCTATAGAAAAATTTGCTGATGAACAGTTAAGTAACTGGTATGTTCGCCTTTGCCGCCGGCGCTTTTGGAAAGGGGAATATGAGAATGATAAAATTTCTGCGTATCAAACATTATATGAATGTCTTGAAACGCTTAGCAAACTTATTGCCCCTATTGCACCTTTCTTTGCTGACTGGTTGTTTTGTAATTTAAATTCAGTTACTAATCATTTTGCTGCAGAATCTGTCCATCATACTGATTTCCCGGTGGCTAAACTTGAGGTAATTGATATTCCACTTGAAAAAAGAATGCAGCTTTCACAGGATATCTCATCTCTGATATTATCGCTTCGTAAAAAAGTTAATATTAAAGTCAGACAGCCTTTACAAAAGGCAATTATAACTGCTATTGATACAGGATTTGCAAAAAATATAAAATTAGTTGAGAATATTATTAAATCAGAAACTAATATAAAAGAGATTGAGATTATTTCAGTAGAAAACAATTTTATTAAAAGGAAAGCTAAAGCAAATTTTAAAACCCTTGGGAAAAAGCTAGGCAGCAAAATGAAATGGGCGGCTGAGGAAATACAAAAATTGAATAACGCTGAAATAGAAACTATACAACAACATAGTTTTTTGCTAAATAAAGAATTTGAGTTGAAAAATGAGGAGCCGGTTTACTTAACTGCAGAAGATATTGAAATTACAACAGATGAGATACCTGGCTTTGAAGTGGCTTCTAAAGGGTCAATAACTGTTGCATTGGATATTACCATAAATGAGGCACTTAAAAGGGAAGGAGAAGCCAGGGAATTTGTAAACAGAATTCAGCATGTAAGGAAGGATCATAATCTTGAAGTAACAGATAAAATATTTGTAAAAGTATCTGAAAATGAAAGCTTAAAGGCTTCTTTTACGCAATTTAATACTTATATTTGCGCCGAAATTTTAGCAGACAAAATAGAATTTGTTCCTGAAATTTTAGATGGTACCTCTATTGATGTAAATGAGATCACACTAAAAGTGAATGTAATAAAAAAATGAGACCATAATGGCAAATAAAAAAAGTAGTAAATTAATCCCAAAGAAACCGGCTGCTAAGAAGGCAGAATCAAAAAAACCGCAAAAAAAATCTATTCCTGTAAAAAAGATTGCTACAAAAAAACCAGTTGCTAAAAAGAAAGTATCTGGCAAAGTTGTTGTTAAGGCTAAACCTGCATCGGTTAAATCGGCAAAACCAATAAAAAAAGCAGCATCATTAAAAAAGAATTCTAAGCCTATTGCCAAAAAAACTACTACTAAGAAATTAATAATATCAAAAAAGAGTCCTGTAAAAAAAATTCTACCACCCGTAGCAAAAAAACCAAAACTCCCCGTGAAGACTGCGCCTAAAAAAGAATATAAAAAGAATATTACTAAAGCAGAAGCACCGCAACTTCCTAAAGCAAAGAACATACAGGTGCCACCACCAAAAGCAGTTGTGTTACCCAAAATTAATACAACTAAGGCCCGCAAATATGAGCCGGAATTCACTAAATCTGTTTTAGACCAGGCCGTTCCTGAAAATAATGGCCCAACAATGCGTTACAGCGACGGAGAATTAAATGAATTTAGAGAGTTAATTCAACGTAAATTAGAAACAGCAAAAAAAGAGTTAGGTTATTTACAGGGGTTAATTACCCGTAAAGATGAAATGGGAGGTGACGAAACCGATAACCGCTATATGACGATGGAAGACGGCAGCCTGAGTATGGAGAGGGAACAATTAAGTCAAATGGCCAGCAGGCAGATCACCTTTATTGATCATCTGGAAAAAGCAATGATGCGGATTGAAAATAAAACTTACGGTATTTGCAGAGTTACTGGTAAATTAATTGACAAGGCCCGGTTACGTGCCGTTCCTCATGCTACTTTATCTATTGAAGCTAAAATGGGTATTGTAAAGTAGTAGTTATAAGTTAGTTATTAGTCGTTATAGAATAGAAATTTAACCTTAATCTACCTTTTACAACTCAGCATTCATAAGCCTTACTTTACTTCCTGCATTTCTACCAGTCTTTTATAATGTCCCTCGTTTTGCATAAGCTCATCATGGCTTCCACGTTCAGCAATTTTTCCCTGTTTTAGTACGATAATCTCATCAGCATGGCGAACTGTACTTAGCCTATGTGCAATAACAAGGCTGGTTCTATGTTCCATTAACCTGTTTATAGCATCCTGAACTAAGCGTTCACTTTCTGTATCCAGGGATGAGGTGGCTTCATCTAGAATTAATATTGAAGGATTTTTTAAAACAGCTCTTGCAATAGTTATACGTTGCTTTTCTCCTCCGCTAAGCTTACTCCCACGGTCTCCTATGTTGGTCTGGTAAGTAGTTTCTTTTTTCAAAATAAAATCCCTGGCATTTGCAATTTGTGAGGCCTTAATAATTTGCTCATCCGAAGCATTATCCATCCCCAGCGCAATGTTATTAGCTATTGTATCATTAAACAAAATGGGTTCCTGGGTTACAATACCCATTTGGCTTCTAACGGATTTTAACGAGTACTGCTTAATACCAATCCCATCTATTAAAATTTCACCACTGGTTACATCATGAAAACGGGGCAGAAGATCTGCAAGAGTACTTTTGCCAGACCCGGAAGAGCCAACCAGGGCAATCATTTTCCCTTTTTTAATAACTAAATTAATATCTTCTAAAATTATTTTATCGCCGTAGGCAAATCCAACATTTTTAAATTCAATGCAATCATTAAACGAAACCAGGCACAAGGGATGCTCAACTTCTTTTATAGCTTCATCCGTATTTATAAAATTTTCAATTCTTTCAATACTTGCCGCACCTCGTTTAATATTATAAGAAGCCGTTGATAAAGATTTCAAAGGCTGAATTAATTGAGAGAAAAATGCTATGTAGGTTAGAAAATCACCCGGATCAAGAAAAGTATTTTTAAGGACAAGTTTTCCTCCATACCACAAAACCGCTACTACAGCACAAATGCCTAAAACTTCTGAAACTGGTGACGCCAGGTCCCTTCGTCTGTTTGCCCGATTTTTTATCTTAAACAATTCTTCATTTTGGGTATTAAATTTATTGAGTTGTTTTTTTTCGGCATTAAAGGCTTTTATTATCCTTATCCCCCCAAGGGTTTCGTCAATTGTAGATAATATGGCGCCCAACTTTTCCTGCATGTGGGTACTTTGTTTCTTTAAAGAACGGCCTATTCTTCCTATTACAAAACCAGACACCGGCAATAATATTAACAGAAATAGTGTGAGTTGCGGGCTAAGCACAACAAGGTAAATAAGGAATAATACCAATGTTATCGGCTCTTTAAAAACAGTTTCTAAAACACTAATAGAAGAGCCTTCTACTTCTGCCAGGTCATTAGTGAGCCTGCTCATTATATCGCCTTTCCTTTGCTCATTAAAATATCCAATAGGAAGCGCCAGGATCTTTTTATACATCATGGTACGCATATCATTAATGATATTATTCCTTATAGGATTCAAATAATACATTGACAGATATAAAAAAAAATTCTTGAGCAGAATTGATACAAGTATTATCAGGCAAATAAATCCTAAAGCCCTTATTTCTCCATTAGGATACCTGATAATTTCGTAAAGCCATTCCTTAAAATAATTGATGGGATTATATCGGCTAAATTTATTTACCGAATCAGTTGCAATTTTAAAAGTATTGTCTTTTTTAAATATTAATAACAAAAAAGGACTAAGCAGGCCAAGTGAAATAACTGAGAATATTGTTGAAAGGATATTGTAGCTAAAATAGGTAATAACTAAGTTTGGATATCTGGCAACATATTTAAAAATAGTTCGTAAATTCTTCATTTATTGAGGCAAATTCGTATAATTTAATAATGGGGCAAAGTAAGTAATTTTACAAGGATTCAAATTTTAATAAAATGACAGAGGGTAAGAGACAAAAACAGGTTGCAGCTGTGATCAACCAGGAATTGAATACTATATTTTTACGTATGGGGCTTAATATGTCAGATGGAGGTATGATTTCTATTTCTTCAGTAAAAATTACACCGGATCTTTTTGAGGCGAGGGTTTATCTGAGTTTTTTTAAAATAGAAGATAAAGAAGCGGCCCTTAATAAAATACAAGACAGGTATAAAGAGATAAGAGGAGAATTAGGAACAAGAGTTCGCCACCAATTAAGAAGCATACCAAAGCTTGATTTTTATATTGATGACACATTGGATTACGTTTTTAAAATAGAGGAACTCTTAAAGAAAGTTAAAGCTGATGACGATAAGGTCAATTAATCATTAAGTCTTGAAATAGGTTAGTTGTCACATTCAATCATTGTGTTTATTAACTAAATCTTGTTCTGATTTACTAAATACTGGCTTAGTATTATAATTACTTAATTGAAAAAGATTGTATCTCACCTTTGCATGGCGCTATTTTAAAGCTAAAAAAAGCACAAATGCCATAAATATAATATCCTGGGTTACAGCAGGAGTAATAGCCTTTTCAACTATGTGCCAGGTATTGGTACTTAGTGTTTTCAATGGGTTTGAAGATTTAGTAAAATCTCTTTATTCTAATTTTTATGCTGATGTCAGGGTTATTCCAGCTAAAGGAAAAACTATGCTATTGACAAGAGCGCAAATAAGCGCAATTAAAACTTTTAAAGGTGTAAAAAATGTTGCTCTTGCGGCTGAAGAAAAGGCGTTGTTACAAAATGGAGATTTACAAACCGTAGTATTCTTAAAAGGTGTTGATGAAAATTATCCTAAAATTTCAGGGGTGCCAGCCAACATGCAGAACGGCAATTTTAACACAGGGAACCTGGAAAATCCTCTTTTAATTTTGGGTTCTGGAATTGAAAATGCCATTGGTGTTCGGGCAGATAATAATCTTTCTCCACTCACCGTTTTCTTACCAAAAAAAAACCAGGGAAATTCCGCAGACATTTTATCCTCGTTGAGTGAGGGCAATGCCAATACCTCTGGCAGCTTTGCAATTCAACAGGATTTTGATAATCAATACGTGATAACCAATATTGATTTTGTAAAGCAGCAGATGAATTATGCTCCGGATGAGTTTAGTGCTGTTGAGATATCGTTACCAGACCAATCGCTACTAAATAAGGTAACTAAATCATTGCAAAAAATGTTGGGTAGCAACTATAATGTTCAAACCAAATATCAGCAAAACACAAGTTTATATAATTCCATGCGTTTAGAAAAGTGGGCTATTTATGCCGTACTTACCCTAATACTTATACTGGCTGCATTTAATATGGTTAGCGCTTTAACAATGTTGGTTTTAGAAAAGCAAAAAGATATTAGTGTACTGCAATCTCTTGGTGCGGATAAAAACCTGATTAAAAAAATATTTTTAAGTGAAGGTATTTTACTCGGTGTGGTTGGCTCTGCCATAGGAATATTATTGGCTATTATTATCAGCTTAATACAATTAAAATTTAAGGTAATAAAACTACAGGGAAATTCTTTTTTAATAGATTATTTTCCTGTAAAACTTGTGCTTAGTGATATTTTAATTGTAGCGATTACAGCTTTAATAATTGCATTAATAGCTGCGTGGGTTCCTGCAAAAAAGGCGGCACAACAATCATTCGGGCTTAAGGTTTAATAAGGAGGATAGAATATCTAAATTTGAACTTGTATCTTTTAACTAATAATCCCCCAGAGTTACCGGCAGTTGTGCCAATGCAACTTCCAGTTGTTTATCACTGGGTGAAATTCCATGCCACTCATGACTACCTTGCATAAAATCCACCCCATAACCCATAACAGTTTTCATTAAAATTACAATAGGCTTCCCTTTTCCAACAAAAGTTTTTGCATTGTTTAATCCGGCAACTACAGCATCTACATCATTCCCTTCCATTTCAAGTACTTCCCAGTTAAAAGCTTCAAACTTTTTCCTTAAACTATCAAGTGCCATTACATTTTTAGTGGGGCCATCAATCTGTTGTCCGTTCCAGTCAATAGTTGAAATGAGATTATCTACTTTATGATGTGCTGCAAACATGATAGCTTCCCAATTCTGCCCTTCATCCAGTTCCCCATCGCCGTGTAATGAATATACTATATGGGAATCATTATTTAATTTTTTTGCTAAAGCAGCGCCTATTGCTACGCTCATGCCTTGCCCCAGCGATCCGGAAGCAACCCGGACACCTGGTAAATGCTCATGTGTAGTGGGATGCCCCTGCAAACGGGAATTAATTTTTCTGAAAGTGTTTAATTCTTCTATTTCGAAATAGCCAGCCCTGGCAAGTGTACTATAAAATACAGGAGATATATGTCCGTTGGAAAGAAAAAATATATCTTCTCCTTCGCCATCCATATTAAATCCCGGTTTCCGTTCCATTATTTGGAAGTACAGGGCTGTAAAAAATTCTGCGCATCCGAGAGAACCTCCGGGGTGACCACTTTGAACCCCATGAACCATTCTTACGATATCTCTTCTGATTTGCGCTGCTATGGCTTTTAAATCCCCCATTTTCTTCTTTTTTTTCTTTATTAATATGTTGCGAACCTACATTAAAAACGAATAATCCGCAAATTACGTTTATAAACTAATCAATTGAATAAAACTTATAACTAAAAGCCGGTGTATAGTAATAGATTATCTTATTTACAGCATATTCAAAGCATCATTTTTAATTAATTTATAGTCTAAATAAAAACAGTACCGTATGGGGTTACTTGAAACATAACCTTTACTTTTGTCTCAAATTAGTTATTCAATATATAGTATGGACAATATTATATTAAGTTCGGCATTGGCTTTTTTAGTAACTTTTTTTGCTATACCTGTTATTATTAAAGTTGCCAAAGAAAAAAAATTCTTTGATGAACCGGATGAGAGAAAGGTGCACAAATCAGTTATACCTACTCTTGGGGGTTTAGGCATTTTTGGGGGATTTATTCTGGCTACATTAATGGGAGTGCCTGTTGCTCTTTCAAATCAATTGCAATATTTCATTGCATCATTAATGGTGATTTTCTTTCTGGGCATTAAAGATGATATTCTCATCATCTCTGCCTCAAAAAAATTTATAGGTCAGTTATTATCTGCCGGTATTATCATCAAATTTGGGGGTATTCAAATTAACAGTATGCATGGGTTTTTAGGTATAGATGAAATTCCACGAATAGCCAGCATCATCCTAACCCTCTTTACAATAATTGTGATTACAAATTCATTTAATCTAATTGATGGTGTGGATGGGTTGGCAGGAAGTCTGGGATTATTAACATCATTGGTTTTCGGATTGTATTTTTATATGGTAGGCCAATTAATGTTTGCGGTAATGGCCTTTGCTTTATGTGGCAGCCTTATTGGCTTTCTAATTTATAATTTTTCTCCTGCAAAAATTTTCATGGGAGATACAGGGTCTTTGTTAATTGGGCTACTTAATTCCATATTTGTAATAAAATTTATTTCTGTGGCCTCAGATCCGGGAACAAGATTTGATTTTGCCATGCAATCTGCTCCGGCTATAGGTTTTGCTGTTTTAATAGTTCCCTTGTTTGATACACTCAGGGTTTTTAGTTTGAGAATTATTAACCGCCGTTCACCTTTTATTCCTGATAGAAATCATATACATCATTTTCTATTAGACCTTGGCTTAAACCATAAAATGGTAACACTGGTGTTAGTAAGCGCCAATATTTTATTTATTGCTTTAGCTTATTTTTTACAGTCTATAGGAACTACATTGGTAATTTTAGCTCTTGCAAGTGCTGCTGCGCTATTGGTAGCCATCATTTATTATAACCGGCCCAAACTAAAACAGGAGAGTGTTGCTGAAACTCTCAGTGATGAAAAAATTATCAAATCTCACAAAATTCTTACACTCGTAACTGAAAGAATAGAACAGGATTGAGGTCCCTGTAATTTTATAAACCTGTTTTGCTAATTTTGTTCTCCCTGTAGCAGGTATTATTTCTACAATACAAATTTTTACAAACTATCAGAAAATGACTGAATATCTATCTATATTAATTGATGATACAAAAGAATTGATGAAAAAAGCTATTGATCACCTGGAGGGGGAACTTATAAAAATAAGGGCTGGAAAAGCCAATCCTCTTATGCTTGATGGGATAATGGTTGATTATTATGGAAATTCTACACCTATAAACCAGGTAGCAAATATAAGTGCTATGGATGCCAGAACACTATCCGTGCAACCCTGGGAAAAAAATATGCTACAGCCTATTGAAAGAGCTATCATTGCGGCAAACATTGGTATAAACCCACAAAATGACGGAAATAATATACGTTTATATCTACCTCCATTAACTGAAGAGAGAAGAAGAGAATTAGTAAAGCGATGCAATGGTGAGGGTGAGCAGGCAAAAATTGCTATAAGAAATATTAGAAGAGATTCCATTGAGCAAATAAAAAAGTTGCAAAAAGATGGCCTTAGCGAAGACGCTGCTAAAGATGCCGAAGCAGATATGCAGCAAATAACTGATAATTTTATTTTGCTTGTTGAAAAACACTTAACATTAAAGGACAAAGAAATAATGGCTGTATGATTGTGATTATTAAAACAGTTCATCAACGAATTACTATGCAGGCATGAAGGAACAAATGCTTATCATATTTACCACTCCCGTTTACCTTATAGTAATAGGCACTGAAATATTATTAAGTCATCTCCATTTAAAAAAATATTACACAGTACGGGACACCTTAACCAATATTTACCTGTGTTTACTTAATGGCGGAATTGATCTTCTTTTTCGTGCAGTTTATATCGTAGTGTTGCTATGGTTCTATAAATATCATTTTGTAAATTTTTCTTTTAACCCATGGCTTTACTGGATTTTGCTTTTTATTTTAGAAGATTTTACCTTTTATATTGAGCATCGTGTTGATCATTATTGCCGCTTATTTTGGGCTATACATGTAACACATCATTCATCAGAAGAATTTAATTTAACTACCGGTTTTCGTTCCTCAGTTTTACAACCCGTCTATAGGTTTGTCTATTTTATTCCGCTTGTTTTATTAGGTTTTTATCCTGTTGATATTGTGTTTATGTATTCACTAACCCAGATTTATGGGATACTGGTACATACACAATACATCAAAAAAATGCCCCGCTGGTTTGAAGCTATATTTGTAAGTCCCTCTCATCACCGGGTGCATCATGCCAGTAACATTCGATATTTAGATAAGAATATGGGTATGGTATTAATTATCTGGGACAGGCTCTTTGGATCTTTTCAGGAAGAAGTTCCAAAAGATCCGGTAAAATATGGCTTAACAAAACAATTAGATAATCCACATCATCCTGGTAGAATTATTTTTCACGAATGGATGGATCTTGGTAAAGATTTAAAGAAAAAAGTTCCATTGGCCATTAAATTCAAATACCTTTTTATGCCTCCAGGCTGGAGCCATGACGGAAGCTCAAAAACGGCCAGGCAATTAAGGAAAGAATTGTTGTAAACCGGTTTTAACCTGATTATCTTTAGCATTATATCCACCTCATGGCAAAAATAAAACTCAATGATATCAGCACACGTGCTGAGGAAAACAAAGACAAGAAAGAGATTAAAGAGAAAACTGCCGAAATGCTTGAGGAACTCAATGAACTTCAAAATCTTTTATATGCTGAGGGTAAACATTCACTGCTCGTTATTTTACAAGGGATGGATGCAAGCGGTAAAGATGGGGTTATAAGAAACGTTTTTGGCTCTTTAAATCCCCAGGGTATTATGGTAAAAAGCTATAAGGCTCCCACGGGTGAGGAATTAAGTCATGATTTTTTATGGCGCATACATCCTCATGCGCCGGCAAAAGGTATGATACAAATATTTAACCGCAGCCACTATGAGGATATTATAATTACACGTGTACATGGCTGGTGCAGTGATGATCTTGCAGAAAAAAGAATGAAGGCTATTAATGATTGGGAAGATTTAATAGTACAACATAATAATACTTCTATTTTAAAATTTTATTTACATGTATCTTATAAAGAACAACAGGAAAGGCTTGCCGAAAGAACGACTGATCCAACTAAAATGTGGAAACACAATCCCAATGACGAAGATGAATCCAAACTCTGGGACAATTACATGAAAGTATATGAGGACTGCTTTGAACAATGTGATATAATTCCATGGACAATTATCCCCGCTGATCAAAATTGGTATAAGGAATATTTAATAGCGGGTAAAGTGCTTGAAACGTTATCTCTCCTTAAAATGAAATTTCCTCCTTTGAAAGAAAAAGATGATAAAAAATAAAATGTTTTTAAATATCTATATGAAAAATTTATTATCACTTTTAAAATAATATTTATGGGATTTTTAAAAGAGTTTAAAGAGTTTGCCATGAAGGGTAACCTTATAGATATTGCAGTGGCATTTGTTATGGGCGCCGCCTTTGCAAAAGTGGTTTCTTCTTTTACAGAAGGGGTGGTTTCGCCTTTGATAGGTATGTTGGGCGGTGCTGATCTTTCAAAGAAAATGTATGTTATTAAACACGCTGTAACAGATGCTACAGGCAAAATCATTACCGAAGCGGTAGCTATAAAATGGGGCGATTTTGTAACAGCTATTATTAATTTTATCATTGTAGCCTTTGTAATGTTTCTTGTAATAAAGGGAATTAACAGGATGAAAAAGAAAGAGGAAACAGTTGTTGCAGCGCCCTCATCCACCGATGCACTGCTAACAGAGATAAGAGATGCTTTAAACAGGCGTAATTCAATTTAAGATATCTGATAGATTATTACCAGCAATTACGATGGTTATTTACTAATGAATACAGAGAATTATCAAATATCACTCCCACAATTTGAAGGTCCGTTTGATCTTCTTTTATTTTTTATAGAACGGGATGAACTGGATATTTATAATATTCCAATCACTAAAATAACCAATGAGTTTCTTGACTACATACATAAAAGTGAAGTGTTGAATGTTGAGCTTGGCAGCGAGTTTATTCTTTTCATAAGTACGCTGATGCGAATAAAAGCAAAAATGCTTTTGCCGCGTAAAGAGCTTGATCAGGAAGGAAATGAAATTGATCCACGTAATGAATTGATTGATAAAATTCTTGAGTATAAAAGATTTAAACAGGCTGCAATTGAAATGAGTGAGCTGGAGGCATTGCGGATGTTAAGTGTTAAGAGGGGCAATTTAAAACAAGAGCTATTTAAGATAGGAGAAGAAGGAGGTGAAGGTACTGAGATGCAAACGGTAACATTATACAAACTGATGAAAGCGTTTGAAAGGGTTGCACGGCGGCTTCACGAAAAGCGACACCAGCCTGTACATACGGTTGTGCAATACAATTACACAATGGAAGGCAGCAGGCAGTATATTCTTGAACTTATTCAAAAGCAACGCAATCTTCATTTTGAAAAAATATTTGAGATATGCGAAAACCGGATACACGCTATCTTTCTGTTTTTAAATACCCTGGAATTGATACAAGGGAAATATATTACCATACTTATAGGTAAAGGAATGAATAATTTTATTCTGGAGTTTAATGAAAGCAGGGAGGAGGAAGTAATAGAGACTTCTTAATTGAGCGTATAAGAAATAATAACACCGGACCTTTCTTAATTAAATACATTTAATAAAACAGGTTTATCGGATTTTTCTAAATACGATTTTAATATTTGTAAAAAAGCCAATGAAACCATAGGGCAGCCCCTGCTATTACAAACCGGTAATGGATAAACTTCCTGTTCAGGTACACACCCGTAAGAATGTAAAACAATTGATCTTTGGTATGTATTGCTATTAGATGAATCAAGTCCGTACAACTTATAAGCTAAGCCAAATCTCCCATTATAACTATTTGCGATTTTGAATTTCCCGAGGCAACTGCATCCGCTGTTAACTTTATTAGAAAAGCTTGCTGTAAATTGAAAACCATTATCACAGCTGCCATGAGCAACAAGTCCGGAAAATAATATTGAGTCGTTTTGCAAATCGTATACAAAAAAACGTTTTTTGCCGGAAGCAATTTTCATATCAACCAAAAAACAAATTTTTGAGTTGAAATTATTTGCTGTGATATATGTCTTTATAGAAAATGCTTTTGTTCTTAATCTGCTGTATTCTTCAGAGGATTTCTTTATTGGCTTGTTGAATGAAAATTTGGTCTCTTTGAACTTTGGCTTATACCAGATATACCAGGCAGATATAAAAAAGGCAATACTAATAAAAATAATTTTGAGAAATATTCTCATAACATTAAGCTGTAGCTTAGATGCTTAACGTTATTATTTCCATATTTTGTTTTGTAGGTTTTTGTTAAGAAAAAAACAAGTGATTCAGATTATAATTATGTAAGCTTTCAGGAATATCGTTTCAGAAAATTTTTTTGTTTACTACTTCTTTGTTTGTTCAAACAACTCTGTTTTGGGAACAACCTTTACAAGCAAGCTGTCTTTTAAAGTTTTACTTACTACATTATAAGGGCCGGTAACTACTTCATCCCCTTCTTTTAAGCCACTTAAAAGTTCTATATAGTTTATATCCTGTATATCTGTTCTCACTTTCACCTTTTTAACTTTCTGGTTCTTTTGCACAATAAAAACTACTTCTTCAAGATCATCTGAATTAACAGCGGCAGCATCTGTTATTTCAGAGGTTTTTGTACTTGCATTCCCAGGTTTATTCTTATTGGATACAGTATCATTTTTATCCCTGGTAGTTACGGCGTTAATAGCCACTGCAAGCCTATTATCATGTGTTTTAGTTTTAATATCTGCGCTGGCGCTCATTCCGGGACGGAAAGGAAAGGCTTTAGGTTTTTTGGGATCCATTAGGTCCATGTATGATTCAGGAAGCAAACGAATATAAACTTTGTAGTTGGTTACCTCTGTGCTTGTACTTGATCCTGACTGTAATGCAGCCCCGTTATTGCTGCTGGAAATTTGTGTAACCACCCCTTTAAATTTACGGTTATAATATGCATCAATATCCACTGTGGCACTATCGCCTAAATGTACTTTTGGTATATCATTTTCACCTACATCAACTCTTACTTCAATATTATTTAAATCGGCAATACGCATCATTTCTGTACCTGCCATCATGGAACTGCCCACAACCCTTTCGCCTTTTTTTACATTTAATAAGGATACTACGCCATCCATTGGCGACACTAATGTTGCCCGGCTAATATCCTTATTTGCTTTGGAAAGCGCCGCTCTTGCACTCTGCACACCGGCCTGTCCGCCACGTATCCCCTCCAGAGCTGCGTTGTAAGTTGCCTGTGCAGATTGTAATGCTGCATCTGCGGCAATAAATTCACTTTTGGAAATTACTTTTTCATCAAATAATTCCTTCTGCATTTCAAAAGTTTTTCTTGCCTGGTCAAGCTGAGCTTTAGACGCACCAATTGATGCTGATGCATTGGCAACCTGTGCCTGCTGCTGGCTAACCACTGCAGCAGCCTGATCCCGTTGAGTTGCATAAATATCTCCATAAATTCTGGCCAGGATCTGCCCCTTTTTTACGCTGTCTCCTTCTTCTACATTCAGTTCTACAATTTCTCCTGAAATATCAGGACTCATTTTTACTTCCACCACTGGAAATACCTTACCACTGGCATTTACTGTTTCAATAATAGTTCTTTTAGTAACTTTTTCAGTGCTTACCTTAACACCTTCTTCTTTACCAATAGCGCCTGATTTCTTCAATATAATCAAAAGGATTATTACTGCTATCAAAGAAAAAATTATCCATTTTAATGTTTTACTCATACCTTCTAATTATTAAAAATTTAAATCAGGTGATTAGGTCATAGGTAAGATAATTCTTTTATTCATTCTATAAATCCCAATAATCCTATAAATCATGGTTCAGACAACTACAATTTCAAGCCTTGTCCTTTATAAAATTCGAGAACTTTCATTTTAAATACATAATCAAACTGATTAAGCACATATTCAAGTTTTGCTCTAAACAAATTATTTTGATCAGTAACTAATTCCAATGTAGTCAGCATACCTATATTAAATCGTTTGGTAGCAAAATCAAAACTTCGCTGGGCAGTTTCTACTGATTTTCTCGAGGAGTTGAATTTTTCATTTGCAACAATAGCTGCATTATAAGCCTGGTATATATCCTGTTTTATGGTTTTGTTATCAAGATCTTTTTGTAATTGAAGTGTAACAATATTCAGCTTCGATCTTTCATAATTAGCCCTGTTTGTCCACCCGTTAAATATAGGTACAGAAACCCCTACACCGATAGATTGTCCGAAATTATTATTTAGCTGTTTGCCTAACTGGTCTGATTTAAAAAAGCCCGTTCTTGCTCCGTTAGTAACTACAGGCTTTAGTACATTGGAAACGTTACCGCTTGCGTCGCGGATTATTAAGCCGGTATTTTCAAAATTGCCTGTAAGTACAGGGGCATAAATAGGAATAGGTTTAAGCAAATAACCATAGTTTGAGCCAAGGCTTCCAAATAAAGAAAAAGTTGGATATAATGCGCCCTTTGCCGCAAGTATGTTTTTTTCTGCAGCTTTTATTTTAAACTCATTAAACCGTTGTTGCGGAAGGTTCGCTATCGCTAAAGCATACACATTTTCTGGTTGCAGGTCAGCAATATTCTCCAGGGGTATTTGGTCTGCAGCAGGCTCTTCTATTTCAAAAGGTTCACCCGCATCAATATTCATATATGCTTTTAATACCAGTTTGGTTTGTGTAACATTTCCTGAGGCTGATATTAAATTAGCGCTGTCCCTTGCTAGTTGTGTTTCAAGTTCCAGGGCATTCAACTCAGGTAATGCGCCTGCCTTTACCTGTTTAGTAATAATATCAAATTGAGTTTTTGATTGCTGAACCTGTACACGTGCAATCTCTTCCTGCTCACGTGCAAGCAGTATCTGCAAATACGCATTGGCAACAGTTAAGGCAATATCGTTTTTTAATTTTTCAGTGGCAGCCTTTGCTGCTGCTGCCTCCCATTGATTAGCCAAAATAGTATTCCGCTTTGAATACCAGTTAAAAATGTCAATACTCGATTGAAGATTCAATCCTATTGTAAAAAAATTCTGGCTTTCTAAAATTCCGGTTGAGGGGTTTTGAGATCTTCCAAATCTGTAGCCATCATTATTATTAAAATTTGCTGAAGGGTATTGCGATAATTTACTTTGCTTATAACTTATGGCAGCAAGCTTTTCCTGAACTTCATTTTGTTTTACTGAAAGATTATTTTGCATTGCATACTCAACACATCTT